>DATHDR010000001.1:0-4499 GCA_035318965.1 Verrucomicrobiia bacterium
CGAACTACCTCGCACATGCTGCTAATCGACCTGCTGGATCTCAAAGTTTCGAACCGCATCGACCTAGACGGCCTGTTCGACTTTGACGCGGTGAGCAACGACGGGCAGCGCGTGTACGTAATCGAATACGCGGGGCCCACGGGGTCCTACCGCGTGCGCGTTTACGAAGTTGGAGCGGGTCAGCTGGGCTCGTACACGGTGGTCGACAAAGGGGATCCGAACGAACCCATGACCGGAGTGCGCCTCTCGGGCGTGTTCTCGCCCGACGGTCAGTGGCTGTACAGCGTGTACGCACGTGAGAACCAGGGAGCTTTCGTGCACGCGCTCAACCTGTCGCAGCCTTTCGCGTTCTGCCTTGACCTGCCGGGGCCGGGTTGGTCGGCCAACATGAACGCGTTCCAGTGGTCGCTGGCGCTCACCACCGAGGGCCGCCACCTGTACGCGGCCAATGGCGCCCTCGGACTGGTCACAGAGATCGACAACCTGGATGGCAACCAGCCACTGGTGAAGCGCTCGGGAAATATCGCATCCGCGGGATCAACGTCGAGCACGTTCGTGCAGGACGTCGCGGCCAAGGAGTTCGGTCCGAGCGGCTCGGTTCTGAGCCACGACGGAGAGACTCTTGTCACCGCAGGCAAGAACGGCCTCATGTGGATCGACACCGCGACGCTGCGCGCTCGCAGCCATCAGCTCGCTAACTGGACGGCGTGGAGCGTCGCGGCAAGCCCCGACGGGGGCAGGGTCTACGCGGTGAACGACGCCGGCGCCATCGCCGAGCTGTCGATGGCCGACGGCCGCGTCGCCGCCACGTTCGACCCAGGCGAGGGATCTCCTATGGGGTTGTTGAGGGTGGAGTCGGCGTCTTCGTAACGTCAGGCTCGTAGCCGCGGCATGTGAGGATCGGAAGGCGCGGATAGCGCGGGAAGGACGGGTCGGTCAGCGACCGCTCGCACATCCAGAAGGTGCTTCGGGGCCCCGGAACCCTTCGCGAATGCTTGCAGGTCGCGCAGAGCCCGACTTCCACGGCTGGGCTCAGGCGGGCAGGGAGGAAAGCGCCTTGACGAGCCGCTCGATCGAGCTTGTCACCCCATAGCGCCGGCCCAGCTCCTCAGCTTTTACCGGGTCATCGGGATAGCGGTCCCGGCGTCCTCGCGGAACCTCGATCGGTAGGTCGGTCACGGGTGCCACGACGCGCAGGGCCTTCTCAAGGTACTCCGCGTCCGCTGGGCGAAAGATGCCGGCGTCGATCATGGCTCGCACCGATCCGTATTTTCGGACCAGGTCGGCGGCTTTCTTGGCTCCAACACCGGCGAGCCCTGGCAGGCCGTCCGACGGATCCCCGCGCAGGACCGCCATGTCTGCGTAGGCCCGCCCCGGGATCGAGTATCTCCTCTCGACCTCCGCCTCGTCGACCACCGCGAGGCCGGTCTTCTCGGGGTAAAGCACAATGATGGCCTTTCCGCGGATGAGGCTGAAGAGGTCGCGGTCGCCGCTGGCGATCTCGATCGGCGGCGTGACCTTCGATGCCAGCGAGGCGATGATGTCTTCCGCTTCGTAGTCTTCCAGACCTACCGCGTCCACGCCGATCGCCTCGAAGCATTCCATGATGATCGGCATCTGCGGAATGAGCGCCGGCGGCACAGGCTCCCCCGTGCGGTGCTCCTTGTAGCTGGGGATCAGCTCCACGCGCCAGTCAGGACGCCAGTCCTCGTCTGTGGTCACGGCGACATGGCGCGGACGGCGCTCGGTGATGTAGCGAGCGAGGTTGTCCATCGATCCGCGCACTGCGTTGACCAGAGTTCCGTCGGGTGCCCGCATGGTTTGCGGGATTCCGTAGAACGCCCGAAAAATCATGCTCGAGCCGTCGACCAGCAACCATTCCGGCAAGGCGGGTCCAATCCTAAGACCTACCATTGCGCTGGTTTGAAACCCATGCGGGTCCTGGCGCTGGCGGCGCTCGTTCTGGCCGCTTGCTCAAACGCCGGAAGCGGGTCGATTCACTCGCCGATTCCCATCGGCACGGCCTCACCCACCTTCAATCCAGCCGACTCCAAAGCCGCCGACTTCCGCACCCGCCTAGACCTTTTGCTTGGAGAGCACGCGATGCTGGTCGCGAAGCAGGCCGTCGCCGCCTCAAATCACACCGACGCGTATGCGGGTTACCTCATCCTTCTGACCGCCAACGCAACCTCGCTGGTCGATGTCATCCGCTCGGCGTACGGCAACACTGCCGCTACTCAGTTCGATGAGGCCTGGCGCATCCAGAACGGATACCTGGTCGACTACACGATCGGGCTGGTTACTCACAACGACGCCAAATCGAATGGCGCGATGTCTGGCTTGCTCAAAGGGTTCGTGCCGCAGTTCGCAAAACTGATCGCGGGCCTGACCTCAATCAGTGTCGCTTCAACGACTCAGCTGCAGATTCAGCAGCTGATGCAGCTGAAAGAGGTGATCGACAAAGAGGCGGCCCAGTCCTACGCGGCGATGTACCCGGGTCTCAGGCTGGCGTACGCGACCAGCACGCTCATCGGTGACGCTCTGGCGATCAGCGTCGTGCAGCAGTTCCCGGACAAGTTCCCCGGCGATCCATCGAACAAGGGTGTCGACGAGCGCGTGGCGCTCAACGATCTGCTGCAGGAGCACTCGTACCTCGCGACCATGACGACGGATGCAGCGGTTAACAAGCGGACGGCCGAACAGAGCGCGGCAGCATCGTCACTGGGCGCTAACGCGGAGGCGCTGAGCACGCTATTCACGGAGATACGCGGCTCAGTCGCAGGCGCGTCGATCGGGGAGCTGTGGGGCGCGAGAAACTCAGATCTGATCGCCTACGCCATCAACGGTGACGCGGCCGCGCGCCAGGGTCTCACGGAGAAATTCGTCACACGCTTCTACGCTCTGTCGCCGGTGGCGACTGACAGCGCGCGGGGCCAGGTGCTCGCGACTATCAAAGTGATCGACGACCAGCGCACCAAAGCGTTCAAAGCGGTCGCCGGCGACGACAAAGCCGCCGCCGCCGCGATGCAGGTAATCGCAGACCGAATCGGGTAAACCCAGCAGGATTGAAACCCGCATCCGCCAGTCCAATGCGGGTTTCGCCAGCTATTGATTCCCGCATCCCCCAGTCCTATGCGGGTTTCGGCCCCCAGTCGAGTGCTGCGGCGATGATCTCCAGGCCGGTGGCCGCCTCTTCGGCGTCCAGCACGAGTGGTGGGCTGATGCGCACCGCTCGCGTGCCCGCGGTCAGCAAGAGCAACCCCCGCTCAAAGGCTGACTGCACCAGCTGGTCCGCCTGCTCGTGTGTCTGCAGCTCGAGCGCGAGCATCAAACCCTTCCCCCGAACGTCGGTCACGTGGTCGTGCGTGGCGGCAATCTCCCGGAGACCGTCTTGCAGCACGGCTCCCACGCGCTCCGCGTTCTCGATCAGGCCCTCATCGAGGAGGTCCAGCGTGGCGAGCCCGGCGGCGCACGCGACCGGGTTTCCGCCAAACGTGCTGCCATGGGATCCGGGCGGCCAGTTCATCTGCTCCGCTCGCGCGATGAACGCGCCCAGCGGCAGACCCGAAGCGATGCCCTTGGCCAGGCATACGATGTCAGGCTCCACGCCCCAATGCTCGACGGCGAGCAACTTTCCGGTCCGGCCCATGCCCGACTGGACCTCGTCTGCGACGAGCAGGATGCCGTGCTTCAGCGTCAGCTCGCGGAGCCGCGGCAGGAAGTCGTCCGGCGGCACGAGGTAGCCGCCCTCACCCTGGATCGGCTCGACGAAGACGGCGGCCACGCTCTCCGGCGGAGCAACGGTGGCGAACAGCTCCTCGAGGCGCGCCATCGTCTCGTCCGTAGTTACGCCGCGAGCAGCGGTGGGGAAGGGCGCGTGGAACACCGAAGACAGGAGGGGAGCAAAGCGCCGCCTCTGGCTAGCTTTCGACGCAGTCAAAGACAGGGCGCCGAACGTGCGGCCGTGAAAGGCGCCGATGAACGCGATGTAGCTCGGCCGCCCGCTCGTGAAACGGGCCAGCTTCATCGCGCCCTCGATCGCCTCGGCGCCAGAGTTGGTGAAGAACACCTTGGCCGGGGTTCCGGGCAGGATCTTCGCCTCGAGGCGCTCGGCGAGCTAGATCTCCGAGCTGTAGTAGAAGTCGGTGCCTGACATGTGGATGAAGCGCCTGGTCTGCTCCTCGATCGCCGCCACCACCTTGGGATGGGAGTGGCCGGTCGTGACCACGGCGATCCCCGCCGTGAAGTCCAGGAACTGATTGCCGTCCACGTCGGTCGCCCAGCAGCCCTCGCCCCTCTCCATGACAAAGGGGTAGGCCCGGGTGAAGCTGGGGGACATCGCCCTGGCGTCCCGGGCGATCAGGTCGGCGGCTTTCGGCCCGGGAAGCGGGGTTTTCAGGAAGGGCTTCTTGCGTTCGGTGATCACGTCCCGGAAGGTATCAGACTCATCCGACGTGGTTGCTCTTACTAAGCGGCAAGTTCGCATCTTGAACGCCAGG
>DATHDR010000002.1:0-2644 GCA_035318965.1 Verrucomicrobiia bacterium
GTGCGGTGACGATCGACGCTTTGGTTGGATTGGCGGTCGTGAGCGGAGAGCGATTTGTATGCCAGTGGCGTTGGCGGTCACGCATTGCGTGCAATGATAGCCTTGGTTTGCGACACAGGCACGGATGATTCATCTGCTCGACAGGATTGATCGTGACCGCAGCTGACATGGCGGAGCTGCAGAGCACGCCGCCAGCAGGTTTGAGGACGACAGTGGTGGGCGGCGGCGGGAATGTCATGACGTATCACAGTGGAAGGGCGAAAGGTTGGAAGAGCGTGGCACGGCGGCGACCCGCCGCATGGTGCCGCCGCAATCGGGACAGATGGCGAGGTCGGCGGTGGTGATCGGGCCATCGGCTTTGGCGCGTTCGGTGATGGGCTCACAAGCGTCATCAGTATCGCGGGCATCGAGCAGCCGACGACAGCGGGCGAGGTTGTCGCTGCGGGAGCCATTGGCGAGGAAGCCATAGTGGCGGATGCGATGGAAGCCGTCCGGCAGGGTGTGCAGCAGGAAGCGCCGGATGAACTCATCGGCTGCCAGCATCATCACTTTGGTCTTGCCGTTCGCTCGATAGTCTTTCCAGGTGAAGCGGACTTTGCCGTCGGATAGCGAGATCAGCCGGCTGTTGGCGATGGCGACGCGATGGGTGTAGCGGCCGAGATAGGCCAGCACCTGTTCGGGCCCGCCGAACGGCGACTTGGCGTAGACGACCCAGTTGATGCGACGGAACCCATCGAGATGCCGGGCGAAGACCTCGGGATCGGAGAGGCCCGAGAGTTTGCCAAAGAAGCGCAGATTGCCTGTATCGAAGGCGTTCTGCAGGTCCTGCAGGAACAACCGGCGGAACAGCCGCGAGAGGACGCGCACTGGCAGGAAGAAACCGGGGCGACAAGCGACCCAGCGGGTGCCATCAAGTGAGGGCCCGCCACCCGTAACAACGCAATGGACGTGCGGATGATGCTGCAGGGTCTGGCCCCAAGTGTGGAGAACCATGGTCATGCCGAGCTGGGCGCCGAGATGCTGGGGATCGGCCGCGATGGTGGCGAGTGTCTCGGCCGCCGTGCGGAACAGGATCGCGTAGACGATGGACTTGTTCTGGAACGCGATCTCGCCGACCGGCGCCGGCAGTGTGAAGACGACATGAAAGTACGGCACTGGCAGCAGCTCGGCTTGCCGATCTGCGAGCCAACGGGCCCGCGCCAGTCCCTGGCACTTCGGACAATGGCGGTTTCGACAAGAGTTGTAGGCGATGCGGGTCGCACCACAATCATCGCACTGCTCGACGTGGCCCCCGAGCACCGCCGTCCGGCACGCCGTGATGGCGCCCATGATGCGTCGCTCGACGCCCCCGAGATGACCGGAATGCGCCTGTCGAAACGCTTCGCCATGGCGGCGGAAGATATCCGCCACCTCCAGAGCCGGAGCCATGGCACCCGCTCAGCTGGGTGGCACGACTTCCAAGCGGAGCCGATCGAGCGGGCTCGGTGTGTTGCTGATCGTTTTGGTGGCGACCCGGGTGTAGCGCGCCGTGCTTGAGAGGCTGGCGTGGCCGAGCAGGACCTGGATGATGCGCACGTCCGCCCCGCTCTCCAAGAGATGGGTCGCGAATGTGTGCCGCAAAGTGTGCACCGTCACCTGCTTGCTCAAGCCAGCCGCCGCGCAGGCTGAACGGCAAGCGGCGTGCAATACGTTGGGTACGAGCGGACGCTCGTCGTCGCGGCCGGGAAACAGCCATCGCTTTGGTCGAGTGAGCCGCCAATACGTGCGTAGGATCGTCAGGAGCTGCGGAGAGAGCATGACGTAGCGGTCCTTGCCACCCTTGCCCTGCTCGACGCGGATCACCATCCGCTGGCTGTCGATGTCGGCGATCTTCAGGAGAACGACTTCCGACACGCGCAGTCCGGCGGCATAGACTGTGGTCAGCGCGGTGCGGCTTTTGAGGCTCGGGATTGCCTCCAGGAAGCGCACGACCTCGTCGGCGCTCAACACGACCGGCAGCTTGCTCGGCTCACGCGCATAGGCGATGCGTTCCGGCACCGTGGCTTGGCCGAGCGTCACGCCATAGAAGAACCGCAGCGCGCAGACAATCTGGTTCAGCGCAGGCCACGAGATCCCCGTGGCAACCAGATGAACCTGGAAGGCGTGGACATCTTCCAGGCCTAGACGATCAGGGGAGCGACCAAAATACCGGCTGAACTTCGATACGGCGTTGAGGTACGATTGTTGCGTCGCCGGCGACAGATTGCGGACCGTCATGTCCTCGATCATACGGCGGCGAAGAGGGCTGATCTCAGCCATCGGAAAACCTCCTGTCTGAAGGGTTGGGCTGCGAAAAACCCACGATCCTCTCAGACAGGAGGCGGTTACTGCGACCGCCCCTCAACTGCCGCGCCAGCGGCTTCGTTCAATCCCATCACGCTCGTCAGCAGCAAAAATCTGCCAAAGTAGTGCTAGGGCGTGTACTAATAAATCGCGATTGTTCGGCAATCGCTGGCTGATGTCCGCTTTGCCCCCGAAAGCGGCCAAATAACGGACATCGGTGGACGTCTCAAAAGTGCCAGAAGCAGGCTCATGCACCTACGCCGCGCCCGGCGCGCCCAGTGGATCAGGACCGAATCTGTTCGGACCGCGTGTTCCCTCAAAG
>DATHDR010000003.1:0-4066 GCA_035318965.1 Verrucomicrobiia bacterium
GTGGACGACCAAGCGATTGGGCTCGTACACCGTCCAGCTCGAGTGGTCCAACCAAGCGGGCCGGTGCATCTGACGCCACCCGTCAAGCACGTCGTGATCGTTGTCAAGGAGAACCACGGCTACGACAACTACTTCGGTCCGTTTCCCGGTGGCCGAGGAGTCACGTTGCCGCACAGCCCCAACCCACCGCCGAAGGATCCCAACCACCGTCACGCCGCCTGGCTCACGCGCGACACCACCGCGCCCCGGGTCCAGTTTCAGCAGAAGAACATCCCGCATTACTGGAGCTACGCGAGCCAGTTCACGCTCTGCGACAACTACTTCACGGACGTGGCCGGGCCGTCGACCCCCAACCACCTGATGCTGATCATGGCCGACTCTCCACTCATAGACAACCCGACACCCAGCTATCGCACCAATCCGGGACCACCGCTGTACGACCAGCCGTCCCTGCCATCGCAGCTGGATGCGGCGGGGCTGACCTGGGGCAACTACAGCGGGTACGCGTTCGAGTTCATCAAGTACACCGCCGGCAAGCAGAAGGACTGGCAGCAGTTTGCGTCCGACGCCGCCGCCGGGAAGCTGCCCACCGTGTCGTGGCTCTACTCCGACTCGGCGTTGAGCGAACATCCCGCCGACACGCCGGCTGAGCACGCCGCCGGCGCGGGCGACGTCACCAGGGGCAGCGAGTGGACCGCGAGCCAGGTCCAGGCTGTGGTCGCGGCGGGACTCTGGCCGCACGTGGCGATTTTCATCACGTGGGACGACTGGGGCGGCTGGTGGGACCACGTGACCCCGCCCGAGGTGGAGAAATGGACCGACGGCACGCAGTTCCGTTTCGGGGGACGCGTGGGCTGCCTCGTCCTGAGCCCTTACGCGCGCAAGGGCCACATCTCAAAGGTCCAGCACTCGCACGTCAGCATCGTGCGGTTCTGCGAGGTCAACTTCGGGCTCCGATCGCTCAACGCTCGCACCGCAGCTTCCGACGGGATGGAGGACTGCTTCGATTTCACCCAGTCGCCGTTGGCTCCGCCTCAGTAGCGGATGTCGTCGAGACTGCGCCAGCCGTAGGACATCTCTTCCAGCGTGGTCGCGCCGATGGTGATCGGCTGCGACCGCACGTAGCTCCCGCCGAGGCGTTCGTAGAACTCGCGCGCCGGCACGTTGTCGCGCAGGACCCAGACGATCATGTCGCTCAGGCCCATATCGCGCAGCGCCGCCGCCATCGCGCGCACCAGCTCGCGGCCGTGGCCCAATCGCTGCGAGCCGGCGACGATGTAGATCGCATACAGCTCCCCCTCAAAGCCGCTTTCGCCCGCCCGCTCGCGTCCGCCTGACGCGAAGCCGACGATCCCTTCCGGCTCTTCGACCACGAACACGCGACTCGTCCCGTCGCCGATGACGCGCCTCCACCGCTCGGTGTAGCCCGCCTCGCTCAGTGATTCGAGGAAGTCGTCCGCCAGCAGCCCGCGGTACGAAGTTCGCCAGGAATCCACGTGAACACGAGCAATCTCCGCGGCATCGACGGGTAACGCCGGTCGAATCATCTACGTTGACAATTTAGATGGACGAGCCCGGAAGTCCCGAGTCGACGCGCCCGGCGCGCGCCCGGGCTAAGCTGGCCCCAGGCGATGGGGCCGCTGGAACCGGAACCCGATTACGACCCACCGGTTGGACCTTCGCGCGCGAGGCGAGGGCTGACGGTCATGTCCATCTCCCTGGTCACGATCGCGGCGATCGGCATCGCCTACGTTCGCCCGTCGCCGGCGGCACCGAGCACATCCGTCGCCGTTCCGGCCCCGTCGGCGTACCAGCTCGCGGGAGTCGACTTCGTCAGCCCGACCACCGGATGGTTCGTCGCCTCCTTCAACTCGGGGCAATTCGCCTTGCTCCACACCACCGACGCCGGCCGGAGCTGGAGCCGGCAGCTTACCGGCGACATCGCGCAACGCGCCGTCTACATGCGCTTTTTCGACCCGGCTCGTGGCGTGTTCGCGCTGGTCGGCAACAACCCTCGTACGTTCCGGACCTCTGACGGCGGCCGGACATGGTCGTCGCAGGTCACCATCAACTCCTCCGCGTACGTGCAGTCGATCTCGTTCATCGACCCGCAGCGGGGCTGGCTCCTGGCCCGCTCCACAGCGGACGCCGCCGCCGTCCAGCTGCTGCAGACGCGTGACGGCGGCACCACCTGGTCCAACCTCGGCTTGCCGGCCGCCGCCGGCGATGAGCCCTATCGGGTCCAGTTCATCGACAGCGCGGTGGGATGGCTCGACACGGTCTCGGCGAAGCCTTACGCGTACCGGAGCGACGATGGCGGACGGAGCTGGAAACAGGTTCCCCTCCCCGCGCCAAAGGCGGGATGGCCGGCGACCGGCCAGTTCTTCGTCGCCGCCCAACCCACGAAGGGCCCCGGCGTGGTGGCCACCGTTGTGAACATCGTGCCGTTCGTCGGCCGCTCGGGCATCGGTGAGCGGGTCATCGCCTTTCCACCATTGACGGTGCGCGCGTTCGACGGCGGCCTGCCCGTGGTCTACCGGTACGCGACTTTCACCGACGCCATACCTGCCTCGGACCTGAGGGCGGTCGAGACTGAAAACAAGAGCGGGTCGTCAGCGCAGGGCCAGGCCCCCAACCAGGTGCAGCTCAGCTCGCTCGACGGCGGCGGCAGCTGGAAACCGATCTCGCCGCCGACCGCGCCGGGAGCGATCGGTTATTCCGACGCGCAGACCTGGTGGTGGATCGGATCCGGGGAATGGTCGAGGAGCTCGGATGCAGGCGCGACGTGGACGCCCGCGCGCAACATCGGGGTGATCCAGCCGGTAGCGGGATCGCTCACGGTGCTCGATTCGAAGCACGCGTGGTACGGCGCGATGGCCGGGACCAAAGCGGTGCTCGAAAGAACGGTCGACGGCGGGATCACCTGGGAGATGATCGGCCTCCCCGCTGTCACTCCTTGACATAAGCGATCACGGCCCGCGCCTCGGCCACGATCTGGCCGCCGTCCTGCTCGACGGTGGCCTCGCAGAAGGCGAGCCTGCGCGTGCGGTGGCGGACCGTCGCCCGCGCGAGCAGGCGACCCGGTACGGCAGGTCTCAAGAAGTCGACCTTCAGGTCGGCGGTCACGGTCGTCTCGCCCTCCTCGGCCGCGGTGAAGGCCACCGAGGCGAGCGCCTCATCCGCGAGGGTGGCGATTGCTCCGCCGTGGACGATGGTGCCTCGCGACGTCGGGAAGCCGTGCGCCTCGCCGGTCATGTTGCCCTCGAGGACGAGCTTTCCGTGTTCGACTTCGACGATCCGAGTCCCGATGTTCGCCACCATCCCGGAAGCCGCCCACTCCTTGTACAGCTCGGGCAGCGCTCTCACCCCGTAATGGTCGTCGGTCATGACTCGAGTGATCGGTGGAGCTCGATCAAGGGGACGACCAGCCGGTAACCCATCTCCCGATTGATGTGGAGGATGGGCTCGTTGACACCATCGTTGGCGGTGCGGACTCTCTTGTACCCGAGATCGATCGCCTGCGCGATGGTCTCGTATTTGAGCGCACGCGCGATGCCTCGACCGCGGACATTTTTCGACGTTGCCGTAAATGAGGTCCAGGGAAGGCCGCGCGTGGGTGGGAAGTCAATGACCGACATCCCAACGATTGCGTCGCCCTCGCGTGCGATCCAGAAACGATCCTCACGCGTGCCTGGATTGTCGAACGTGGCGCGTTTCCATTCGTCAAACGGCTGCTTGCGGATCGGCACGCTGACCGGAATGTCCTGCTCCGCCTCGATCATCATCTCGTGCAGCTTCGGCATGAGGTCAGGGTCCTTGTCGTCGCTCAGGGTGAGCAGCTGCACACCTTGCTCCTGCATGCGCTTCCGGTTTTGTGTTGCCGCCGCGAGCAGCTGACCGCGCAGCGCGACGAGGTCGAGCTCCGAGAACCTCTGCCGGCGCACCTCTCGGTAGCCGGCGCGGCCGGCGACTTCCAGGTCGTCTTTGAAGTCCTCCCGAATTCGGATCACCGCAGTGGCGACTCCTTCCGATTTCAGCCATGCTTCCGCCCTGGAGATCATGGCTG
>DATHDR010000004.1:0-2290 GCA_035318965.1 Verrucomicrobiia bacterium
CTTCGGAGTGACCTCCGCGGGACGCGCCGATGGTCCCGCGAGCGGCGAGGTCACGGGCGTCAGCGTCCAGCCATCTCCCGGACGCGCTGACGTCATCATCAACGTGCGTGGTGCGGTGGAAGTGCGCGACTTCATGCTTGATCGACCCAACCGGCTGGTGCTGGATGTGGTCGGCGCGGCTCAAGGGCAACCCCGGTAGTCTGTACGATGGGGTCAAGCGGGGCGGCGTGCTCAACGTGCGCTACTCTCAGTTCGACCGAAACGTGGTCCGTATCGTGATGGAGCTGGACGGTGCCAAGGACTACCACCTCGAGCGCGTCGCCGACGCCATCCGGGTGTCGTTCGGCACCGATCAGAGCTTCCTGGCCTGGTCGTCCAACGATCCGACCGAAGCTCCGGTACCCGCCGCCAAGCCGCGGCGCGAGCCCGAAGTCAAGCTCAGCGCCACCGAAAAGCAGCTGACGCGTGCGCCGATGGAGGAGCCGCGGATCACTGTCGTGTGGGACCGCGCCAACATCGCCGACGTGGTCGCCGGGTTCGCCGCGTTCAGCGGACGGACCATCATTCTGGGCAAGGACGTCAAGGGCGAAGTCAACGCCGAGATCCGGAATCAGCCATGGCCCCAGGCGTTCCAGGCCATCCTGGCCAGCCAGGGCTTGTCCGCCCAGGAAATGCCGGGCGGGATCATCCGGGTCGATGCGCCCTCCGCACTCGCGGTGCTGGACTCGCTCGAGCCGCTGGAGACCGCCGTCGTGCGGATCAACTACGGCAAGGCGAAGGACATGACCAAGAGCATCGAAGGCAGCCTGACCAAGGGTCGGGGCAAGGTCATCGCCGACGACAACTCGAACTCACTCATCCTCACGGACACCCGGAGCCGGCTCGGCAATCTGACCGACTTCGTGCGCGGCCTCGACATCCGGACGCCCCAGGTGTCGATCAAGGCCAAGATCGTGTTCGTGGACCGGACCGACATCGAGCAGCTCGGGCTCAAGTATGACCTGGGCAACAACAACCAGTTCTTCAACACCCTGGCGCAGCGGAAGGACCCGGCCACCGGATCGCCCGGAACTAATTTCGCCAAGGATGTGAACGTCATAGATCTGGGCGGCAACTCGGTATCGGCCGTCGGTAATGCGAGCGGCACCATCGTCGGCTCGGCGCTCGACTTGATCTTCTCCACCGCGCTGGGCGGGTTCAGCCTGACCACCTTCCTGAGCGCGCTCGAGCGGCAAGATCTCTCGGATATCCAGGCCGAGCCGGTCATCACCACGCTGGACAACCGGAAGGCCGACATTCTCGTCGGCGAGGAAACCCCGGTGCGAGTGATCGACGCCGGTACTGGTGGAGCTGCCGCCACGTCCAACGTGCAGTTCAAGGAGACCGGTATCCGGTTGACCGTAACGCCGCACGTGACCAGCAATCGCCAGATATCCATGGAGCTGCACACGGAACGGTCGTCGCTGCAGGAGCTCGCAGCCGCCGACCTCGGCTTCATCTTCCAGACCCAGAAGGCTGACAACCAGCTCCTGGTCAACGACGGCGAGACCGCGGTCATCGGCGGCCTCACTGTGACGGAAGTGAAGAACACCCGGTCCGGCATTCCGTTACTCTCCGGCCTGCCGATCATCGGCAAGCTGTTCAGCTTCAGCTCGAGCCAGGAAAACCGGCGTGACCTGATCATCCTGGTCACCCCTCGGATCATCGACGACGGCATCACGCCTGAGTGATGGCATAGGTTTAGTCTTTCCGAAAGAGAATGAGCCCGGCGCAAGCCGGGCTCGTTCGTTAGAATCAGGGCTGTGGCGGACCTCCTCCAAAGGGACCGATCATGCTCCGATTCTCTACCGCAGGCGAATCGCACGGTAAGGCCCTCGTCACCATCGTCGAGGGGCTGCCCGCAGGTCTCCCGGTCTCGGCGGAGTGGGTAGATCGCGAGCTCGCCCGCCGGATGCTCGGGTACGGCCGCGGCGCGCGGATGAAGATCGAGCGCGACCGCATCGAATGGCTCTCCGGGCTCCGGGCCGGCGAGACCCTCGGCTCGCCGATCGCCATGCTGATTCACAATCGCGACTGGGCCAACTGGGAAGACGTGATGGCCTATGAGGCGTCCCAGGACGTCGGGGAGCTGCGCCGCCGCCGGGTAACCCGCCCGCGGCCCGGCCACGCCGATCTTGCGGGTATGCTGAAGTACGACCGAATCGACGCCCGGGACATCCTCGAGCGGGCGAGTGCGCGGGAAACCACGGCCAGAGTCGCTGCGGGCGCATTGGCCAAGCGGCTGCTCGAC
>DATHDR010000005.1:0-3611 GCA_035318965.1 Verrucomicrobiia bacterium
GCCGCGCCCGATCCCACCACAACCACCGGAGCCGGCGCGATCGAGATACCACCGCCCGCCGGTCTCCTCGTGCACGTCGTCGGCGCGGTTGCCAACCCCGGGCTCTACCGGCTGCCGCGCGGCGGTCGCGTGTACGACGCGATTGCCGCTGCCGGCGGCCTCAGCCCTGACGCCGATCTCTCCAAACTCCCGAACCTCGCCGGCCGGCTCAAGGATGGCGAGCAGGTCAAGGTCGCATTTGCCCGGACGACCTCCGGGACAGTCATCACGCGTACCAACCTCAACACGGCCACCCTCGACGAGCTCGAGACGCTGCCCGGCTTCTCGGCCGCCTTCGCGCAGGAGGTAATCGACTACCGGACGAACTTCGGCGGTTTCCAGAACACCCGCGAGCTCGTCGAAATCCTCGGTATGAGCGAGGCCGAATACGTCATCGCGCGCCGCTTCCTGACGCTGTGACTCGCTTTCCCGCGCTCGTCATCGCCACCGCGTGGTGCATCGCACTGGCCGCGGCCGTCGTGCTCTTGCCGTCTCAACCGACCCTTGGCGTCTTCGCCGTCGCGGTCGCCATCCCTTGCCTGGCGCTCGCGCTGGTGATGCGCCCGGCGATCCTGTCGATCGCCCTCGCATGCGCGCTCCTCGCTGTCGGCCGCGCCGAGCTGCCCGCCATCGATCCGCAGATTCCAACCCGTGCTGAAGGCCTTGCCGGTCGCATCGCGATCATCACCGGCCGCGTCGCCGATGACGGCAGGCAAACCGCCGCCGGCGGAGAGGTCCTGGTCGAACCCGATCGAATCTTCATCGGCACACAGCAGGTCAGCGGCATCGGAAACCTGATGGTCCGCTGGCGCAGCCCGACCCAGGCCGCGTTCGGCGACGAGGTGCGGGCGACCGGCAAGCTCATGGTGCCCCGCGACCTTCCTGAGTTCGACCGGCGCGCCTACCTCGCCCAGCGCCACGTCTATGTCGAGCTTCAGTCGACAAGCTTCGACGTGACGAGCAGCGGATCTGGCCTCGCTGCGATCCCCGCGTGGCTGCGCACCCGCTACACAACCGCGCTGGACGACGCGCTGCCGGCGCCGCACGCAGCAGTGCTGCTCGGCACCGTGCTTGGAATACGCCAGGGCATACCTCCCGCGCTGAACAACGCCCTGATCGCGACCGGCCTCGTCCACCTCCTGGTTCTCAGCGGCCTGAAGGTCGCTGTCTTCGCCCGCATCGTGCAGGCAGCCCTTCAGCCGGTGCTTGGAAGGCTCGCCACATGGCCCGCGCTCGCCCTGATCGCGATTTACGCCATGGTTGGCGGGGCCACACCCGCCGCCGTGCGCGCCGCCGCCATGGGCGGCCTCGCCATCGCCGCCTCGCGCCTCGGCCGTCCCACACATGTGTGGACATCGCTCGCGCTGACCGCGGCAGCGATGCTGGGCTGGCATCCCGAGCTCGCCTGGGACGTCGGCTTCCAGCTCTCGTTCGCCGGCACAGCTGCGATCATCCTGCTGACTCCGACCATCGAAAAGCGCCTCGGCTTCATGCCGAAGGTGCTCCGGGAACCCTTTGCGGTCACCTGCGCCGCGCAGGTCGGCACGCTGCCGATGATGGCGACCGACTTCCACGTGCTCTCTCCGGTCGCGCCGCTGGCCAACGCACTGGTGATCCCTATCCTGCCCGTGCTCATCAGCGGCGGGCTGTTGCTTGGCGTGCTGTCGTTCATCCCGGAGCTGGCGCGCCTGGCCGCCATCCCGATCGCCGGGCTGCTCGCCTACCTCGAGCAGGTCGCCTATCTCCTCGTGCGCGCTCCGGCCGCGGCCATCCCCATCCCGCGATTCCCGACGTGGACCGGCCTCGCCTACTACTCCGGTCTCGCGCCGGGAATCGCCGCCGGCCAGCTGGCGGGCCGTCGCCGCACGATCGCGATCGCCGGAGCCGTGCTGGCGCCGACCCTCATCTCAGGCATCGCGCTCGGCATGTGGGCGAACGCCCCGCCCCAGGCTGTAGTGATGACAGTCGGCGATGGCCAGGCGGTCGTGTTGCGAGGTCCGCACGGCGCGATCCTGATTGACGGCGGGCCCAGCCCTGCCCGTCTCAAAGACGAGCTCGGCGCCCTGCTGCCACCGTGGCAGACGAAGCTCGATGCGATCGCGATCACCGCGCCGACGCTCGGCCACGTCGGCGGCTTCACCGACTTCGACCGCCCGGCCGGCGCTTTCCTTCTGCCTGACACTCAACTCTCGGGCAGCGCATGGCGAACCGCAGCCCTCGAAGCCACAGCCAGAGGTGCGTCGGTCGTCAGGCTCACCGCCGGGTCCGCCCTCGCGATCGGCGGATTCAATCTGCAGGTCCTCGCGCCTGAGCCAGGCGCGCCCGGCGACCAGGTCGGCGCCGCCTACCTCGCGCTGCGCGTCACCGTTCCCGGCGGTCGCAGCTTCTGCGACTTCAGCGACCTGGACCTCGACGCACAGACGCTTGCCGCGACCCGACTCCGAGACCCGTGCACATACCTTCTCTTGCCTGCCGGCGGCCGCAGCCTGCTGTCGCCTGAGCTCGAGCGTGCGGCGTTGAGCCCGACCACTCAGCTCATCGCGTCGCGTGGAGCGGGGCAGCTAGCGCACGGATTTCCGCCCAACGTCATGCGCACCGACCAGGAAGGGACGATCACTTTGCCGATGTAAGTACCATCGATCCGTGCCCCGAGCCTCGACCAATCCCACGCGCGCGGCGACGGTGCTGCTGCTTCATGGTGACGAGCGATTTCTCATCGACGAGGCGGCTCGCACGACGCTGGAGGCGTGGAAGGCCGAGCTCGTCTCTGACTTCGGCTTCGAGACCCTCGAGGGGACCGGCCTGACCGCGGCACGCCTGCAGGACTCGATCCTGCAGATGCCCTTTCTCGATCCCTATCGAGCCGTCTTCGCGCGCATGCTCCCCGCCAACCGCGCTGAGTCGATGGCGCCAGCCCTAGCGGACATCCCGCCGTCAACCCGCCTCCTGATCACCGTGGCCGGCCGGCTCAGCCCGAGCAATAAGCTCGTCAAGGCGGTGACGTCGGCCCAAGGCACAGCCCAGGAGATGCAGCACCTCAAAGGCCGTGCGCTCAGCGACTGGACGAGCCGGCGCGCGATCGACGCACACGGGCTCACGCCCGCGATCGCCGCCCAGGTCGTCCGCGTCACGCCGCCCGACCTGAGCGTGATCGATTCCGAGCTCAGCAAGCTCGCCGCCTACAAAGCATCAGGCTCAAAGCTGACGGGCGAAGCGGTCACCGAGCTGCTCGCCGGCGGGCGGGAGGACGAGATCTTCAGGCTCACCGACAACCTGCTGCCGCACCCGACCCCACAAGCGCTGCAGATCGCAAGAGGCCTCACACGTGGCGGCCTCCAGCCGACCTCGGTTGCCTACCGCATGGCCCGCCACGTCGCGCTGGTGCTCGAGGTCCGCGCCCGCCAGGACAGAGGCGAGTCCCTGCAGCAAGTCCAGGATGCTATGGCGGAGCACCGATTCGTGGTGCAGAAGGCCTACGACGCGGCCCAGAACGCCGACCCCGACCGCCTCGAAGCGGCGCTGCGGGCGATCCGCGACTACGAGTGGGAGGTCAAGTCAGGCCAGATCGACGC
>DATHDR010000006.1:0-4345 GCA_035318965.1 Verrucomicrobiia bacterium
TCCGCGACCTGGACCATCCTCAGAGCGGAGGTGGTGGCGCTGCGCCACCGCCTGCTCAAGAGGAAGCCCGCACGGCTGGTAGGCCTGGCGCTTTTTCTCGCAGCCGCCGGGGTGTTCATCGGGGGCGGCGCGTTCACCGTCGGGGCAACGGCCGGGCAGTTCCTGCCAAGCGCCCGCGACTCGATGCTCGCCGGAGGATTCACCACGCTCTCGGTGCTGATGCTCGTCATCGGCTTCCCGACGGTGATCGCCACCTTTTTTGTCGGGCGCGACCTGCTTCAGCTGGTGCTCGCGCCAATCCGGCCGATCGAGATCTTCGCGGCAAGGCTTCTGCTCGCGATGAGCGCAAACCTCATGATCAGCTTGATCCTGCTGATGGCGACGCTGGGCCTCGGTGTCGGCTCGCACGCTCCCGCCATCTACTTCGTCCTGGCGGTGATCCTCATCTTTTTACAGGTGCTGCTCGCGACGGCAGTCCAGGTCATCCTCATGTCGGTAGTGCTTCAGTGGGTGCCGGCGCGCCGCGCGCGCGACGTGGCTGCGGCGGTCGCCGGCCTTGCGGGCGCGGGCTTCTACCTCGCCTGGAACCTCAGCCTGCGCCAGTCGTTCTCACCTCGGGGCCGGCCTGACCTCTCCAACCTGACTTCGTTAGTCGATCACATCGAGTGGCTGCCCTCGGCGTGGCCGGGTCACGCCCTGAGCGCGGTGATCGCCGAAAATGTGGGCGCGGCCGCGATCTGGTTGGTGTTATCGCTGGCCCTCGTCGCCATGGTGCTCGCCGCAGCCGAGATCCTGTATGAGCGCACACTCATGACAGGTCTCGGAGTTTTCGGAGGCCCTCAGCCGGTGTGGAGACGAGACGCGGCAAAACCGGCGTCCGTCGACCTCACGGGGAGGCAGGGAGTTGGATCCCCTGTTCGCGCGATCGCGCTCAAGGACTGGCTGGGCTACCGGCGAGACATCCGCCGATTGAGCCGGCTGCTGCCCGCGTTCATCTTCCCCATCGGCTACGCGGTGAGCTTCATCCGGCCCGGACGAAACATCAGCGGTTTCTGGACTGACGTCTTCCTCGTCGGGTTCATCTCGATGTTCATGTCCAGCGCCCTGGCCACACCGTCGATACCAAGCGAGCGACGGGGATTCCAGCTCCTGCGCATGGCGCCGCTGACGATGTGGCACGTCATCCGGGCCAAGGTGATCCTGACCCTGCCTCCGGTGTTGGTGCTGACCCTTCTGTTCGGAGTGACGGTCGCCACGTTGAGCGGGAGCGGAATCGCACAGCTCGTCGCGCTGGCAGTCCTGGTGGTGTGGCTGGGTTTGGGATTCGTCTCGATCGGAGTCTCGGCCGGCGGGATCGACCCGCGGTTCGAGGCCTCGGATGACCGCCGAGCCGTGGGTTTGCTCGGGACGCTGGCCGGCCTCGGTGGGTCGTTTGGGTTCGGGCTGCTCAGCGTGGGGGCCTTCGCGCTGTTTGTTTTCGGTCTCGGGGCTGTCGAAGGGACGACCACCCACCTGGGCCCAATTCCAGCAACGCCGGCGATCGGAGCCTTGATGTGGGCAGGCGGGGTGATCCTGGTGGCCGGCGCCGTGGCGGTGGTGGGAACGCTCCTCTGGGTCGCAAACTCCCGCCTCGGCAGCTACGAGGGGACGATCGCCACCACTTGAGGCTTCAGTCGAATGGATCCTCGATCAGCTCGGCGCTGAAGCTTCCGTCGGGCTGGAGCAGCAACCCGACGATCGCGTAGCGGATCGGACCTCGCCAACCGGCGAGCGCCCGGTATTCAGCCGCGGCGGACATCAGAGCGCGTCGCTTGTGCGACCCGACGGCCTCGACTGGAGTCCCGAACGCATCACTGGCGCGGGTCTTGACCTCGACCACCACCAGCTCCTTGCCGCGGCGGCACACCAGGTCGAGCTCGCCGCGCCGGGCCAGGAAACCGGCGCCGACGACCTCGTAGCCGCGCTTTTCGAGCAGCTCGGCGGCGGCCTTCTCCCCCGCCTTGCCTAGTTCTATCCGAGAAGGACGGGTTCGCGAAAAGGAGCCCATGTCGTCCGGTGAATCGGGCTCGGGCCCAGCCGGCGGATGGCAGCGCGATGCGCGGGCGTCGCGTACCCCTTGTGGTCGGCAAAACCGTAGCCGGGGTAGAGAAGGTCGTATTCGACCATCGCCTTG
Source organism: Verrucomicrobiia bacterium (assembly GCA_035318965.1). Taxonomy (GTDB): domain Bacteria; phylum Chloroflexota; class Dormibacteria; order Dormibacterales; family Dormibacteraceae; genus Palsa-870. The sequence goes on from DATHDR010000006.1 coordinate 2,174, forward strand.
TCTCTAGCGACCTTGGCCACGATGCTCGCGGCCATGATCGAGGCGCATGTGCGATCACCCCTGACCACTGCCATCTGCGGCAGCGGCGCCTCAGGCACGTCCCAGGCGTCCACCAGCAAGTACTCCGCCGGGACCTTCAGCCCGGCGACCGCCCCGGCTGTGGCGAGATGCCTAGCGCGGAGGAGGCCGAGGCTGTCCACCTGCGCGTGGTCGACGGCGCACACCGAGACCGCCAGAGCGCGCCGGCGAATGATCGCATCCACCCGCTCACGCTCCGCAGGCGTGAGCAGCTTGGAGTCGTCGAGACCGGGAATTCGAGCTCCGATTGGAAGCACCACGGCGCCGCCGACTACCGGGCCGGCGAGCGGGCCCATGCCGACCTCGTCCACTCCTGCCACAACCTGGTAGCCCATCGAGCTCGCCATGCGCTCATAGCGCCACAACATGGGTCTCAAAGCCCCACGAACTCCGAGGCTGCGCCGTAAGTTCCCGGGGACCCCTCTTCAGTCACTGGATCGAGGTTAGCGAGCGACGGCCGCCTTTGCCACTGTCTTTACTCGGTCTCGGCAGCGTCTTTTTCCGGTTCCTGCTCTTCTGCCGCCTCGTCGCGGACGAGCTGCCGGCGCTCGCGGATGCGAGCTTCCTTGCCGATCTTGCCGCGCAGGTAGTAGAGCCGGGCCTGGCGCACATCGCCATGGCGCACGACGTCGATCTTGTCGATGCGCGGAGAGTGGATCATGAAGGTGCGCTCCACGCCCACGCCGTGCGTGACGCGGCGCACCGTGAAGTTCTGGCGCAGGCCGCCGCCGGTGACGCGGATCACTGTTCCTTCGAACACCTGGATGCGCTCTCGGGTCCCTTCGACGACCTTGGCGTGCACCCGCACGGTGTCGCCAGCACGCAGCGCCGGGACCTTGCCCTTCTGTTGCTCCTTCTCGAGCTGCTGGATCACGTTCATGTCTTCTTCAACTCCTTGGTGTGTGAAACATGTCTTTGGGCTGCTTGCTGGCGGCGCCACTGCTTGATGCGCGCGTGGTCGCCGGAAAGGAGCACTTCGGGAACGCTCATGCCGCGGTACTCGGCCGGCCGTGTGTACTGAGGCCAGCCCGATGGCTCGCTTGAAAAGCTGTCCTGTGTCAGGGAGTCGGGATGGCCCACGACTCCGGGCACCAGGCGTGCGACCGCATCGATCAACACCATGGCGGGGATCTCGCCGCCGCTCAGGACATAGTCGCCGATCGATACCTCGCGCGCGTCCAGGGCCGTCCGGACCCGGTCGTCGATGCCCTCGTACCTTCCGCACACGATGATCAGCCCCGGCTCTGCGGCCAGGCTCTGGGCCAGCCGCTGGTCCAGGGGCTCGCCCCACGGCTCCATGAGCACCACTGGGCCGCGGTTGTGCGCGCGGATCGCCTCAACCGCCTCGATCGCGGGCTCGGGCTTGAGGACCATTCCTGGTCCCCCGCCGAAGGGCATGTCATCGACCTGCCGGTGCCGGTCGTGCGTGTGCTCGCGCAGGTCGTGGGCGTGCAGCTCGAGGAGCCCGCGCTCGATGGCGCGTCCGACCACACCCAGCTGGAAAACAGGGCCGAACATGGCCGGGAAGATCGTGACGACGTCGAACCTCATGTCTACCTCGCGTCCTCGACAGTGACCAGCCAATCCGCAACCACCACGCGCCCGCCGTCGACATCAACTTCCACCACCGCGTCTTTCGTCGCGGGAATGAGGTGCTCCACGACACCATCGCGGCTGACCCACACGTCATTGGCCGGCCGCTCCAGGACCTCGGCGATTGTGCCGAGGCGCTGACCCGAGGTCGTCAGAACAGCGAGCCCTACCACCTGGTGGTGGTAGAAGCGGCCCTCGGAAAGCGGACGCGCCGCCTCATCGTCGATCTCCAGGTATCGACCCCGAAACAGGTCCGCGATCGTGCGGTTGTCGATGCCGTGAAACTTGACCACCAGCCCTGGATGGCCAGGCCGGCTCCACTCGATCTCGCGCTCAGCGCCTTCGAGCATCAGCCGCGACCCGGCAGCGAATCGGTCGTCAAAGTCTGTCAAGGGAAGCACCTTGACAGCTCCTTCGAGACCGTAGGCCCCACCCACCTGGCCGACCCGGATCACTCGCGTCCCTCTCGGCCGCCTTCGCGTGCGTCGCGGCCGCCTTCGC
>DATHDR010000007.1:0-2328 GCA_035318965.1 Verrucomicrobiia bacterium
GAAAGCGTGGTGGCAGGCGGTCGGCGCGGTCAATCTGATCCACTGTCGGAGCAAATCTGCCGCCGAATGGTCGGTCCGTGGGCGCCGCACCAGACGGCTCCCTCCCGAGCAGGTGGCTGGACGGCTCGCGGGAGAGCTCGCATGAAAGCTTCAGGAAAAGTATCGATCGCGCTCCCGACTGGGGTTCTGATGCCTGGCGCTCTGCGGCTGCTGGCCAAAGCGGGCCTTGCCCGGCTGAGCGCTGACCAGGTGGGGCGCCAGCTGCTTGTCGATCGTCCTCAGATTCGCGTGATCCTGGTCCGGCCGGCCGATGTGCCCGCCTATGTTGACCACGGGGCGGCCGACCTGGGGATCGTCGGCAAGGACATCCTTTGGGAAACGCCGGGAGCTCATTACGAGCTGGCCGACCTGCGGTTCGGCGAGTGCCGCCTCGTCCTTGCGGTGCCGCTCGCGTCTGGGCTGAACGGACCCGAGACCTGGCCGCCGCAGATGCGCGTGGCGACGAAGTATCCGCGCACTGCCGGCGAGTGGTTCGAGGCACGCGGCCAGGCGGTCGAGGTGGTGCGGCTGCACGGATCCGTCGAGCTCGCCCCGCAGGTGGGACTGGTTGACGGCATCGTCGACCTCACCGCGAGCGGGCGCACGCTCAAGGAGAACCGGCTGAGAATCACGGCCACCCTCGGCGTGTCTACCGCGCGGCTGATCGCGAACCAGGCGAGCCTCAAGACGCGCACCGACGCCGTGCAGGCGGCGGTCGGCCGGCTGCGCGAGGCGGCGGGCGCATGACAGTAAAACGATTCGACGTCGGTTCGTGGCTTGACTCTCCGATGTCGCGGAGGCGGCTCGACCTGTCCCAGTTCACAAGCGAGAGAACGGCCGTCGCCGAGATCTGCGCGCGTGTCGCGGCCGATGGCGATCAGGCACTGCGCGAGCTGGGCAAGAAGTTCGACGGCTGGGCGCCGGGCGGTAATGAGACCTTCGAGGTCCCCGCTCGCGAGCTGGCCGCGGCTGCCGACAGGCTGCCCGCGGCGGATCGCGCGGCGCTGGAGTTCGCGGCTCAGCGGATCCGCGATTTCCACGCGCGACAGCTGCAGACGGCGTCGAGCGGACCGCCAGGCCTCAAGCTCCTCACCAGGCCGGTCCGGCGCGCCGGACTCTACGCACCTGGCGGTCGGGCAGCGTATCCCTCGACGGTGCTGATGACGGCGATCCCAGCTCGGATCGCGAAGGTGCCTGAGGTCGTGCTGGCGACGCCGCCGCGAGCGGACGGCACCGTCCCTACCGCGATCCTCGCTGCCGCTCACATCGCCGGCGTGGACGCGGTGTACCGAGTCGGCGGCGCACAGGCGATCGCCGCTCTTGCCTACGGGACGACCACGATCCCGCGGGTAGACGTGGTCGCCGGTCCCGGCAACATCTACGTCACGCTCGCAAAGCGCGAGGTGTTCGGCGCGGTGGGCGTGGACGGCATCGCCGGCCCGACCGAGGTCTTGGTCATCGCCGATGCACGTGCGCGCCCGGACTATGTCGCCGCCGACCTCGCCGCGCAGCTCGAGCACGACCCGCTGGCGTGGGCCGTGCTCATCACCGACTCATCGCAGCTGGCCGATCGCGTGGAGGGGGAGCTAGAGAGCCTCATCCGTGGATTGGAGCGCCGCGAGATCATCCGCAAGGCCAACTGCTGCATCGTCGTCGCGGAGAGCCTCGACCAGGCCATGCAACTGGCCAATGACTTCGCTCCGGAGCACCTGCTCATCGTCACCGCGGACGCAAGCCGCCGCGCGACGCAGGTTGAAAACGCAGGCGCGGTTTTCGTCGGGCCTTACGCGACAGTGCCCCTGGGTGACTACGTGGCCGGCCCGAACCACACGCTGCCCACCGCGGGCGCGGCGAGGTTCGCATCGCCGCTGGGCGTCCACACATTCATGAAGCGCACGAGCGTGCTCAGCCTGAACCGCGGCGACCTGGAGATGCTCCGCGATGCATGCGTGCGGCTTGCGGAGATGGAAGGCCTCGGAGCACACGCCCATGCAGTGGAGGTTCGTCTTGAGTAATGGGAATATGAGGGAAAACCCGGATGGTTTTCCCTCATCGCGCGTGCGGCTTCGCCGCAGGCGCTGCTCCCATTCCGGTATACGGATGGGACTTTATTAATGACTCTGCAGACGTTGCAACGCCTGGCAGTCGATGGGAACAAAGTCATGGCCGGGGGAACCCCGGCCAACCCGGCGGCGCTAGTGGGGTGGATGAGTGGTGGCTAACTCCAGAAGAGGTGATGTTGCACGCAAGAGCAAAGAAACGCGCCTGTCGGCGAAGGTGGATCTCGCC
>DATHDR010000008.1:0-13232 GCA_035318965.1 Verrucomicrobiia bacterium
GACGGTGCCGGTCGTCCCGGTCGTCTGGCCGGTGCTCTGACCGGTGCTGTTGACGGCGGTCGAGTTGCCGGTCGTGCCGTTGGCGCTGCCGGCGCTGTTGGTGCTCCCGGTGCTGCCCGCCTTGACGGTGCCGGTCGTCCCGGTCGTCTGGCCGGTGCTCTGACCGGTGCTGTTGACGGCGGTCGAGTTGCCGGTCGTGCCGTTGGCGCTGCCGGCGCTGCCGACACTGCCCGTGCTGCCGACCGCGGCACCAGCGCTGCCGGTCGTAATGGTGCTGTTCGTGGTCGCGCCCGTGCTCGGACCGGTGCTTTCGCTGTCGGCATCGTCGGTCGCGTCGGAACCCTTGACCTTGACCTTGTCGTCGCCGTTGCCCGACTTGCCGCCGGCCACGTCGCCGCGAGAGTCGGAGTTGCCTTCGCCGGCTTCCTTGTGGTTGCCGGTGGCGACAAGCGTGGTGCCTGCGTTCGCGTTGCCGCTTCCCTTGATGTCACCCGTCGCCTTTACTCCAGCACTTGCGCTGCCGCTCGCATTGACACTGGTGCCGGCGCTGGCATTGACACTGGTGCCGGCGCTGGCCTTGGTGTCGATCTTGGCTTTCGTGTCCGCGCTGGCGGCCACGCTGCCGCTGGACTTGGACTGCGAACTGGCGCCCACGTTGCTGCTGGCCTGGGCGCTGCCGCCGGCCGTCGCCACCGGTGCGCTGGCGGCCTTGATCGTCAGCTCGCTACTGGCGCCGCCCTTCGCCTTGTTCTTATCGCCATCGCCGCTGCCGCCAATCTCGTGATCGCTCTTGTGCCCAGGACTGTCGCTCCGATGGACTACAGCTGAAGCGCTGGTCCGGTCTTGGGATTTGCCCTGCCCATGCGAGTTGTCTGCAGCCAGCGCGGGCGATGTGCGCGCCAGCATGAGCAGAACCCCCGCCGTGAGGATGAAAGCGTTGACGACCAATCGCCGGACAAGCGCAGGTCGACTCGCTATGAGTTCGCCGAACGTCTCCAATGCCCACCTCCACGTGGATATGAGCGATTGCCTCGCCGCCATCCTGGACATGGACCCCGTTTTGTGCGGGGATATGTCGCAGAACGCCCCGCTCAGCGTTCCCTAGTAGGGCAATCCCTTGACATGACAACGCAAACAGCATCGGTAGTAACCATGGAGGAACTCAGCTGACAGCTCAAACCGCATCCCTGGCAACCATGGACGAGGCCACCGACAGGGCGGCCGTCAGCGCGTTCGCGGAGGAAATCCTCAGTGGTACCGGTTGGAGCCTCGAGAAGGTGCGCCGCAAGTCGTCGCGGTTCGAGCCGCCGGACTGGTACTGGACGCAATTTGACATTTACATCAATCAGGACGAGGAGGAGCGCAGGCTGCGACTGGTCGCCAAGGGCGCGCTCAACCCGTCGGCCTGGGAGCGCCTCAGCGAGCGGCTCACCCGTCAAGGCGCAGGCCGGCCCTGCGACCCGATCAACGGTCTCGGGTTTCCCCGCCTCTTCCCGGAGTCACAGCACGCCTACTGGTTCTATCCCTTCGACCCGACCATGCCCAACCTGCCCTCGGCGACGGATCCGGTCCGCATGGTGGGAGTGCTGCTCGGGTTAGAAGACGAGACGCATGAGATCCTCACCGCCTCCCGGGGCCTGAACATCGACACGGTGCGGTACGTACCGGAGGTCGGCGCGATCCTCCACTACACGATGGACACGCCGGCGGCGAACCTCAACGTCTTTGGCAAGGTTCAACCCGGCCATCGCGGGCTGCGCACGTATCGAATAGTCGAGGGACTTTGGGAGGCTTCGAAGCAGTACCCCGGCTTCCTGAACCTCCCAAAGCCGCTTGGATATGTGGAGGATTTCGGGCTCCTCCTCGAGGAACGAGTGCGCGGGCGGCCGGTCGGCGGCAACCGCCTCAGCGCCGATTTCATGCTCACCGGCACGGCCGCGGCGGAGGCTCTGGCCGTGATCCACGAGTCCGGTGTGGAGTCCGACGAACGGATCCTGATCGAGAACGAGCTCGCGCGCCTGGATCGGGTGGCAGAGCAGTTCACGTATGTCCTTCCGACCGGGCACTTCCTTCTCATGGATCTCATCGCCCACATGCGAGATCACGTGCGCAGAAGCGAGGAAGAGGACCTCCTGCCCACGCACGGAGACATGAAGTACGACCAGTTCATGCATCACAACGGCGAGATGACCTTGCTCGACTTCGACTACTTCGCGATCGGCGAAACCAGCTACGACCTGGGCAAGTACTGCGCTTACACCATGCCGTCGGCGCCGAAGAGCTGGCAGGAATCGGTCGCGGCCGAAGAGACGCGGATGCAATTCCTGAAGCGCTACATGGAGCTGCGCCCGCAAGCGACGCTCCAGAGATTTCCCGTCTACGAGGCGCTGCAGCTCGCCCTGCGCGCCATGGCCTCGATGTGGGCCCAGCAATCGAGCTGGGAGCGGATCGCCGAAACCTTCCTGGTGATGGCCTTCGAGCGATTGAAGACCAGGCTGCCCGCAAGGATGTCTTAACAGTCCCACACGGAGGGCGGAGGCGCCTCCACGATTCATTTTACAAGCTTTTACCCGATCGCCACAGGGTTCCAAGTTGGCGCCCGTCAGACTCTGCGGCCGTTAATGAGAGTCCTATCCTGGTTTGCCGGCACCCTGGTCGTCATCGCACTGGGCGTAGGCGCGTCGTCCGTGGTGCGCGCACATACGAGCACTTCGCACACGCTCACCGTGGCGAAGACGGTGGCGGCGGCCGACTTCAACGGCGTTGCGGTCAACGACCCGGCGCCCCAGCGCATGATCCCGCGACCGACTCCAGAGCCCAGCCCGACGCCTCCTCCGGCCGCGGCCCCTGCCGCCCCGCCCGCGGCTGCGCCTGCTCCGGCCCCGCGACCTGCCGCGCCGGCGATCATCATCGGCTCGACGCAGCAGGTCTTGATCAACCAGGATCGTGCCGCGAACGGGCTCGGGCCGCTTACCTGGAGCTCGTGCCTGTACAACATCGCCCGGAGCAACGCCGCCCGCATGGCGGCCGCGGGCGCCATCTCCCATGCCGGCGGAGCCTCCGCCGACCTCACGTGCGGGCTGGGTCACCAGGCGGGCGAGAACGTCGGCTGGTGGTCGGGCGGCATCAACGATTCCCAGCTCAACACGATGTTCATGAACAGCGCTGGACACCGGGCGAACATCCTCGGTCCATACCACTACGTCGGCACGGCCTGGGTCGTGGCTCCTAACGGCGCCGGCTACATCGCCGTGGAGTTCAGCTAGACCCCTGAATTCGTAGCCGAGTAGGCCGGTTCCACTCGGCGTTTCCCTCTCGAAGCGCCACAGTGCGGGCATCTGCCGCGCACAAACGAGCGCTCGGAGGAGGAGCGCCCAGGATGGTTACCGCACCTTCCGGTCGTGGCGACCAGCAAGCGCTCTGGGTCAGGCCATTCAGTTGGCTGTGGGCAAAGCGACCATGGATCGCGGGCATCGTCGGCGTCCTGTTCCTTGCCTCGACCTTTTATGTGCTGTGGGCCGTTCACGACCTGCCAGATCCGAGCCAGGACGTCCTGGCAGCGGGTGACGTCGTCGTGCTCGACCGCAACGGCAAGCTGATCGAGGACTGGAATCCCAGCGGCCACTACCACGTCAACCTCGGCCTGCAGGACATGGGGCCATATGCCGCCAACGCCGTGCTCGCGGCAGAGGATCGAAACTTCTACAGCCACGGCGCGATCGACCCGGGCGCCGTCGCCAGGGCCGTGTGGGTGGACATCACATCCCGTGGCTTGAATGAGGGCGGAAGCACCATCACTCAACAGCTGGTCAAGATCCAGCTGCTCACTCCAACGAAGTCAATCAACCGCAAGGTCCAGGAGGTCGCGCTGGCGGTCGTCATCGAGCAGCGCTACTCGAAGGATCAGATCCTCACGATGTATCTCAACCGCGTCTACTTCGGCCACGGCGCTTACGGCCTTGGTGCGGCCGCCAAGACCTACTTCAACAAGGACGCGAAGAGCCTCACTGCGGCACAGTCGGCTTTCCTTGCGGGCCTGATCCAGGCGCCGACTGCTTACGACCCGGTGCCGCACTACGACCTGGCGCGCGAGCGCGAGCTCTACGTCATCCAGGGCATGGTCACCACCGGCAAGTTGAGCCCGGCGGACGCCGGGAAGGCCACCAACGAGGACATCAAGACGTCGCTGAAGATTCAGCCGACGGCTCGCCAGAGCGCAGCGCCTCACTTCGTCGAATATGTGCTGGCCAAGCTCGAGTCGATGTTCGGGGCGGCCGCCATCCAGCAGGGTGGGCTGACGGTCCACACCACGCTGGATCTCACGATTCAGCAGACGGCGCAGCAGGCGGTGGCCGACGGGGTAAAGGACCTCAGCTCGAGCAACGTCAACAACTCGGCCCTCTTGGCGGCCAACCCCAAGACGGGTGAGATTCTCGCGTGGGTCGGCTCAGCCGATTACGGCAACGACGCCATCGCGGGCCAGTTCGACGTCGTGCTGTCCAAGCGGCAGCCCGGATCCTCGTTCAAGCCCTACGTATATGAGGCCGCGCTGCGTGACAAGAAGATCACGTGGGCGACGATCCTTCACGACACGCTGACGAACTTCAACGGCTACATGCCGCGCGACTTCGACAACGGCGGCATGGGCGATATCCCGGCGCGTACGGCGCTGCTCTACTCACGCAACATCCCCGCGGTCGAGGTCGCGCGCATGGAGGGCATGCAGAACGTCATCTCGCTGGCTCAGCAGATGGGCATCAAGAGCCGGCTCGACCCGGGCCTCTCGACATCGATCGGGGGCAGCGACGTAACTCTGTTCGAGCACCTGCAGGGCTACCAGGTGTTCGCCGACCAGGGTCAGCGGGTGGACCTGAGCGTCATCCGCCAGGTTGACGCCGGTTCCGGCAAGGCCATCTACAACCATGACAACCCGAGCAGCACGAGGGTCCTGACGCCGGCCGAGGCTTACATGATCACGGGAGTCCTCAAGGACTACCAGAGCCAGTGGGGCTTCGGCTGGAATCGCCAGATGGCGAGCAAGACGGGCACCAGCGACAACGGCCGCGGCGGGATCCCGGACTCCTGGATCATGGCCTACAACCCCGACATCGCCGTGGGAGTATGGGTCGGCAACACCGCACCCGACGGCGGTGGCGGCCTGATCAGGGCCTACGGCGAGATGGTCGGCAAGAGCGTGATGAAGCGCTTCGTCAACGCGCTCCCCGCGAACATGCACAACTGGTACTCGCAGCCGGCCGGCATCACGCGCGGCTGCAACGGAAAGGACACGCAGTACATCTTCCTGGCCGGCGGCTGCAACGCGACGCCCAGCTCCGCGTCGCCGACAGCTTCTCCATCGGCCAGCCCGTCGGCTTCGCCTTCGGCCTCCGCCGACGCAACGCCATCGCCGTCGCCGATCCCGTCGCCGATCCCGACTCCGATCCCAACGCCATCCCCTTCACCGATCCCGACGCCGTCGCCGTCACCCGCCCCTGCCTCGCCGCAGCCATCACCCTAGGCAAGGACGATGAGCGAAAGCCCATTCCTGGACAGCGTCGAACGCCGCCGGCCTGGCTCCTCGATGCGCGCCTACGTCACGCGAACGCTGCCGCACAGCTCGGCGATCGTCGTCGCCAACCGGGCTCCCCACGAACCACGGCCCGAGGGCGGCTTTACTCGAGGCGCAGGCGGGGTGATCACCGCGCTGCTGACCATGGCCGAGGTGACCGCCGCCGAGTGGGTGGCCTGCGCGCGCACTGATGCCGAGCGCGAGCTGGTCAAACAGCAGGGACCCACCGCGGTGGTCCCGCTGATCCGCGGCGAGACGCGGCTTCACTACGTGGCGCCCACCCCCGAGCAGTACGAGCAGTACTACTCGGTCATCGCCAACCCGGTCCTGTGGTTTCTGCAGCACTACCTCTGGGACCTCGGGCAGCAACCGATCATCAATGGACGGATTCACCGCGCCTGGACCAACGGATACGTGGAGGTCAACAAGCAGGTGGCCCGACGAGTGGCGGAGGTTGCCGGCAGGCTGCCCGAAAGGCCGCTGGTGCTTGTGCACGACTACCAGCTTTACCTCGTACCCAAGCTCGTCCGCGAGCTGCTGCCTGGGGCGATCATCCACCACTTCGTCCATATTCCATGGCCGACGCCGCAGTACTGGAAGGTGCTGCCGCGAGAGATGCGCGACGCCATCCTCCACGGCCTGCTTGGCTGCGACATCGTTGGATTCCAGTCGAGCGGTGACGTGCGGAACTTCCTGATGACATGTGAGATGAACGGCGGCCTGGCGGTCGACGACCGCGAGCGGGCTGTGCTGGTCGACGGCCGGGTTGTCTACGTGCGCAACTATCCGATCTCGATCGACGTCGCCACGACGACGCGGCTCTCGTTCTCGCATGGCGTGATGGTTGAGGAGCGCAAGCTGCGGGACTGGCGGCCTGAGCACCTGATCGTAAGGATCGACCGGACGGACCCGTCGAAGAACATAGTGCGCGGCTTCCTCTCTTACGAAAAGCTCCTGGCGCACCACCCGGAGCTCAATGGAAAGGTTCAGTTCTGGGCCTTCCTCCAGCCTTCGAGACAGGACGTTGCTGCGTATCGGAACTACGTCCGGCGGGTGCGCCAGGTGGTTCAGCGCATCAATCGCCAGTACGGGAGCAAGGGATGGCAGCCAGTGCGGCTCGAGTTCGGTGAGAGCGTGCGCAAAGCGATGGCGGCGCTACGCAATTTCGACGTCCTGGTGGTGAACCCCGTCTATGACGGGCTGAACCTGATCAGCAAAGAAGGCGCACTGGTCAACCGTGCGGATGGGGTGATCGTGCTGTCCGAGAACGCCGGCGCTCATGAGGAGCTCAATCCCCACGTGCTGTCGATCAACCCGTTCGACATCATGGCGACCGCCGACGCGATGCATCAGGCGATCGTGATGAGCACCGAAGAGAAGAAGAAGCGCAACGAGGCCGCGCGAGCGGTGGTCCGCACCAACGACATCACGCGGTGGATCACACGCCAGGTGCAGGACATCAGGGACCTTGCGGCGACGCCCGGCCTGCGCGCTGGTTAGCCCGCTCGTGGCGCGACGCCGAGCGTCGCGCCACGACTACGTGCGCTCGCTAGTAGGGCCTCGGCCCGCCGATGCCGCGCGAGCTGCGACGCGAAACCGTCACGTTGCGGAAGAACATGATGACGATCAATCGCGCCAGCACCCACGCGATCAGCGCGTACACGATGATCGCAATGACGACCGACGTCTCCAGTACGGCACCTGAAGAGCTCCCTACCGCCGGAAGGAGGTTGCGAAACGGCGCCATGAAGAAATCGGTCACGCCATTTATGAAATTCGTGAAGCCTGCCTGCGGGTTCGCTCCGAGAAGCTTGAGTACCAACCGGATCGCGAGCAGCCCTTCGATGATGCCGAAGACCAGGTAGGTCACCTCGACCGCCCGCCGGCCGGGGCTGACGCTGCTGACCACCTCGGCGGAGGCGGCTGTGGCTGAGGCCACGGGGTCGCTGGTGGTCACGTGTGACTCCTCTCGCGCGGTACCTGTGGCGTCGTCGCGAACTATTTCTGTATCCCTGCGCTCCATTACTGTGCCCCCTTGGTTCGAAGATCTGATACGGGACTAGCAATGAGAACGCGGGGGGGATCGCCGCCACCCGGAGTCCGGATGACGGCGGGTGGCGTAGCTATGCCTTCGGGTACCAGAGAGGCAGCGTCGAAAGCGCCTCGTCGTGGTCGATGTCGGATTGGTCCGACATCGAAGTATCGATCTGGTACTGCCAGGCGGCCATGTTGCCAGCGCATCCAGTCTGGTTGGGCGTGTAGCCAGGGGCCGTGGCCTTGCTGAAGGTGCCGAGCAGAGAGGGCTGGAAGGACCAGAGGTAGGACCCGGTCGCCACCGCGGGCTGCGCGCTCACCGCCGCGCACCAGGCTGAGGCGAACTCGCTTCCTGCGGTCCCGTTACCGTAGTAGGTGGGGACATAACCGGCGGCGGCCACACCGTCATACCAGCCTTGAACGAAGCCGCTGTCGACGCCGGCTGCGCCCGGGCACGCGTCGCCGGGCGGCTCGATGTCGATCGCCAGGACCCTGCCCTGCGGGATGCCCAGGCTGGTGGCGGCGGCGGTCGCCTCGGCCGCATAGCGACTGCCTGTGTCGTAACCGACAACGTGCGAGCAGTTGTAGGCGTTGTAGATCGGAAGGATCCCGATGTGGTGGTGGGCGGCGGCCGAGATCTCAGCTGGGCTGATGCCCGCGCAAGCGGTATCGGTCAGGTACCGACCCCAGAAGTCGGGCGTTCCGACCGAGCCGGCGACCTGGGGCAGAAGGCCGTCGGCGCCGGTCGGGCTCGCTGTGAACGCCTTGCAGGAGTCCACTCCCCACAGGATGCGCGTGGGCTGCATCGCGGCCGAGCGCGCCTGGATGTCGATCAGCGACGTCGGACCCTGTACCTTGCGAAGCACCTGACCCAAGGTCGAGGTGGCGTCAACCGGCGGTACGACACCGATGACGGCCTCGAACGACGGCGTGTCGCCGGACGTGACGGTGATGTCTGCGCTGCAGGTGGCTCCGGTCTTGCACGCGGGGCCGACGAGGCTGCCCTTCTGGTCGTAGATCCCGAGGCTCCATGGAGTGTCCGTCAGATCGATGTTGGCGGTGGCGGTGAGGTGTACGGTTCCACCCTGCCGCGGGTAGGTTGTATTGCCCGAGAGCGAGGCTCCGAGCCAGGTCACGGCTACCGCCTGGGACAGGGCTTCCGGCCGGCCTGGCACCCAGCCGACGATCTCGTGCACACCGCCGACGGCCTGAGTCAGCGACGTACTGCAGGTCGTGCCGCGGCTGCAGTACGTGAGCTGCTGCTTGGTGGTGTTGTCGTAGATCACGATCACACGCCCCGCATTGCCGACGTCGAAGGTCGAGGTCGCTGTGAACGTAATCGGCTTTCCAGGCGACACCAGTGTGTGGTTGGCCGCCAGTGAGAGCCCGAGCCAGGTCAGGCTGACCTGGTTTGACACGAGCGCTGAGCCCTCGGCGGGTATCGGGGCGCCGGGCGGCGTGATGAACGCGGCGAAAGTGTGGAGGCCAGAGGTGGCGGCATAAGCGACCATGCACTGGCTCGACTGCGAGCAAGCTCCAACCAGCGTTCTGGTCGTCTGGTCGAAGATCTGGATCGCGGTGTTGGTGCCGGTGATGCTGTTGCTGGCCGTCGCGGTCAAGACCGCTTTCTGTCCGGTCTGCACGAAGGCATCGCTGGCGGCGAGGTCCAGTCGCTGCACCGATCGGACCGGGCGCATCGTCGACACGGGAAGACTTGGTGTGACCGCCGGCGCCGCGACCGATTCACCGCGCGTTGCCGTGGACGCGGGGCCAGGAAGCACTGTGTCCGTGCACGCGGCGGGGCTGAGTTCCAGCCCTGGGTTGTCGCCAGTCGCTGCACATGGGGATTGACCATCGGGCGTGGACGCAACGCCGGGCACCACTTTGGCTGCCGCGTCCGTGCTGCTGCATGAGGCCCCGGGGCCGGACGCCGGGCACTGCTGCCCGCCCGCCGGCACGCTGACATGGGTCTCGTCGGCGGTCGGCGCTGAAGTGCATCCGAGCGTGGCCGACGTTGTCGCGTCGACACCGGCGCCGCAGATGGCACTCTGACCGATCGATTGAAGGGCTCCAGTAACGAAGCTTGACGGTGACGTTGCGGCGAGGGCGACAAAGGTCAGCTGGTTGGAGATCACTAGAAATGCCACCGCCAGATGCGCTTTACGCCGAGACTTGAAATCCAGAACGAGCAGCCGCAGCAAAGACAAAAGACCCCTCCTCGAGACGCGCGCCCAGCCAGGCGGCGTGAGCAACCTCGAGGAAGGTACCGGCGGGCCGGCGACGGCCCCGCCGCGATCGGGTTAATTAGGCTCAACTGTTGTCAATTCGACGCGAATCGCCGGCAACAGCCCCATTCCGGGGCGTTCGCTCATGCAACCTGAGCGTTTCGCCCGCCTTAGGCTCGTGGCCTCCTACAGCCGTAGGAGGATAGCCGCGCATCAGGCTGTTGCGCCGAACCTCTGGCGCCGGTTTTCGTACCAGCGGCGCACGAACTCGGCGGTGAACGTCGCCTCCTGTCCCGCTCGCATGGGCCGCACCAGCTCTTCGGCAAACTCCCGGCTGATGACCTGGATCAACCCTGCGTCAGGGGCAGCGGGCGCGCCCTGCCGATGCGCCTTGCCCAGAACCTCCATGAACATCGTGTGAACCAGCTGGTGCGCGCCGGTCGCCTCTTCCAGGTGACCGTGCTCTGAGTCGAACGGCCGGGGCTGACGTCCGGCCACGTTCACCGTCCCGAGCCATCCGCCGAAGGAAAGGTGATGGATGACGTAGGAGACCTCTCGCGAAGCGGAGGCGGGCTGGCTGTGGCCCGTCTGTTCGGCGAGAAAATCCAGCGCCCAGTGCTCGAACTCCGCGACTGAGGCCGGCCCGACTGCGCGAGGCAGGTTGTCGGCGATACCCAGGCGATGCAGGTCGTGGTCGATCCGCTCCAGGAGCTTCAGAATCCCAGCCGTTCGCGCCGCCGGCGTCCCGGTCGAGGCGTGGGCGTATTCGGTGATGGCTTCGATGATCCGGAAGATCGGCGACCAGTCCGGGAAGACCGAAGGCAGCCAGAGCAAAGCCTGTGCCAGCTCGCCCGGCCTCGAGAGCCGGTACAGCAGCCGGTTTGCGTCGGGCTGGACCTGCACGATCCCGGCCATGGTGAGCATCTCGAGCGCCTGGGCCACGCTGCCCTTGCCATATGCGGCGTCCTCGGACAGGGTCGACGCGGCCTGCGAACGTTCCGGGTCGGCGAGCATCAGCCTGAGGACCTCGGCTCTCGCCGAGACGCCGACCAGCGCTCGCAGGCGCAGCTGGACCAAAGACGGGCGGCGCAGGTCGGGAGATCCGATTCTTTCCGGATGGAAGAGGGTCAAGGGGTCTCCATGTCCCGGCCACGGAGCCTTGGTGTGGGCTCTCACCGTCGCTGCGTATCGGCCGAAGGCGGAGCGGGTCGCGGGGCTCGCCTGATCGGCAAGGTTTCTCAGCCGGAAGGCGGACGCGAACCGCGCATTGGTGACGCACCAGTCGATGGTGTTGGCGCGCAGCCGGTGGTCCGCATCCCCCAGTCGCGCGGTGAAGATGATCAGCGGCTCGAGGTCGATCGCCTGCCAGTCGTGCCGCCTGACGACACCGTCGACCCCGAGCTCCGCCCACAGGCTCCAGGCGAGGTCGAGTGCAAGCCTGTCCACCTCCTGGCTCAGGCGTATCACTGGATCGCAGTGGTCCTTGTGCTCATGCTTTGTCCCCCAGCCCCTGTTGGGGCCGGAATATGCGAAGCAGCCCGGGGCAGGGGGCTGCTTCTAGAAAGAAAACGCAGCTAAGCGAACCGCTACCGAACCGCCTAATGGTTCGCGTTGGCGGAACCGAGGACGTTCCCGTACATCACGCCAAGGGCGAGCAGCCCGATCAGAGAAATAAGGACGAGGACGAACGTGCGCGCACACGTGTCCAACAGGCCCATCTCGCGGGCGGGTTCAGAATCGGCCGGGCTCCACGCACCGCTGTACGTACCGACTCTGACCGCAAGCCCGACGCTAACAAACACGATCATCCACAGCGCTGCCATGTGATTGGAGAACGCTCAAACGCCAAGCAGCTACGCGAAAGCGATCAGGTGGTTGGGAAACGGCGGGGACGCTGAGCGGGTCAGCGTCCGCGCCAACCAGACAACGCACTGATGCGCCAATGTACACATTTGTTGACGTGAAATCGGTCTGGGGGCGGCTCCCAATACTCGAGCTGGGGGCCGCGTTTTCTTGGCGTGGACGTGCCGCTCCTGCTCCAATTTTCGATGGCGCTGTTCACCGGGATTGTGGCGGCGACACTGGTTCCACCAGTTCGGAAATCGATCCCCAGACCGGTCGAGATCCTGGCCTGGGCGGTCTTTGTGGTCGGCTGTGTGATCGGCGTCATCAGCACCACAAGTCCGGATGCCCGCGAGCTCACCACCTCAGCAGCCTGGGGTATCGACCAGGTCCTTACGACCCTGGTCGGGCTGCTCGGCGCGGGATTCATCGGCTGGCTCGCTGACAACAGGTTCACGGTCGCCACCATCGTTGTTTACGTGGTCGGTGCGGACATCCTGGCGCTTGCCCTGGTCCGCTCCCGCAGAAAGAGTCGAGGCTGGCAGCCGCAGGTGCGCCTGATGGAATGGATGGAGCTGCCTCGCCTCACAGCCCCTGCTCCGCAACCGGTCGTGGCGCCTAACGCACTCGACGACCTGAATCGCAAATGGGCTGCCGCGGCGGCGGTCGCCGGCGCGGCCCTTCTCACCTGGTTGGTCAACTTCGCGATCTGGTCGCGAGACGTGCTGCTCCCGCGTCAGGCAGAGCGTATGGCGCACGCCGCCGCGGTCGGACGTGTCGGCTCGCGCGCGCGACTGGAGTCCCTTCGCGACACGGCTTCGCAACTCCAATTCGCCGCGCGCGCCTGGTACACGGCCGCCGGCGCACCTGCTGTCAACGATCTCGCCACGAAAGCCAACGCGGCGGTGCGCACCGTCAGAAATGGACGTGGTGCCGAGGCGCCCGGACTAGCACCGAGCCGGGCCGTCGACAACCGCGTCCTGCTGAGCGCGCAGTCAATCGGCTGGTACGGCCCGATGCGGCCGGCCCCGATGGTCAGGGAAGGGGAGGATGAGGATGCTTCAGGACAAGCTGGTCGTTTGGCCTCGTAGGCCGAACGGGATGAGGCGGCGCTCGAGCGCCGCCGGCGTACTCACAAAAGGCACTGTCTCTCGCCCCGCGGGGTGGATGCTGCGCCTGCTGGTCCTTGTTGGCATTGCTGTCCCGAGCCTCATCGTGACGTCACCCGGTTACGTGGCTTTTGCGGAAAAGCTGCCCGACCCCAAGCAGGTCGGCACCTCGCAGCCCGAAGACACGATGATCTACGCGGCTGACGGCACGACGCTGCTCGCGGATCTGCACCCGCCCGGGTATCAGCACTACTACGAGCCGCTGTCCGACATCGGGACACTGCTTCCCGATGCGGTGATCTCCATCGAGGACCGCAACTTCTACCAGGAGCCTGGCGTCGACCCCCAGGCCATCGTCCGCGCCACAGTGGTCGATTGGAGGGCTCAGTCGTCGGTGGAGGGAGCCTCGACCATCACTCAACAGCTTGTCAAGCTGCGTTTGGTTGGGAACAA
>DATHDR010000009.1:0-5585 GCA_035318965.1 Verrucomicrobiia bacterium
GGCCCTTGAGCGCGACTTGCTCAGTGGTGGCCATCGCCACCAAATCTACAGGAGGAGTTCAGGTGCCCGTCAGTCGCTCGACGACCGGCGCCAGCGATTCGGCGGTCTCACCGGGCAGGACGACGTACGAGATCCCGAAGCGTTCCCGCCTCGCACCAAGGTCTTCGACGATCTGCTCTACCGTGCCGATCAAGAAATGCGGCATCTCGAGCACGTCCTTCGGTTCCGCACCAAGGCCCGCAGCCAATGCCCCGGCCACCACGTCACGGTCATCCGTGACGTTGGCGACGAAGATGGTGACGCTCAGCTCTATCTCCGAAAGCCGATCCCCGGCGGCCTCCTTGATCCACGCCAGCTTCTCGTCGGTCGCCTCGGCAAAGCCCGTGCGGACCAGGTTTCGATTGACCCTGCCCTCGTTCAAGTTGTAGTTGACGCTGACGATGTCGGCCTCCCTCGCCGCCAGGCTCAGCATTCTCCGGCCGCCGCCCCCGAGCACGATCGGCGGGTGGGGCTTCTGCACGGCAACGGGTGACGCCTCGAGGCCATCGACCTTGTAGTGCTGTCCCGAGAAAGAGACGCTCCCGCCGGCGAAAAAACTCTTGATAATCGCCAGCGCCTCGGTCATGCGCTCGATCCGGAGCCCAGGCGGGTCGTATGGGATCCCTGCCTGCTCGTAATCCGACGCCAACCAGCCCGCGCCTAAACCAAAGTCGAGTCGACCGTCGGACAGGAGGTCCAGCGTCGCAGCCTCTTTGGCGAGGACCACCGGGTGGCGGTAGTCGTTGTCGAAGACGAGCGAGCCGACGCGAAGCCTGGTGGTCGCGTCCGCGGCGGACATCAGGGCAGCCATCGGGCCGAGCTGGTCGCCGAAGTGATCCGGAAGGCTCAGCGTCGAATAGCCGAGTGACTCCACGAGACGCGCCTTGTCGCGCCACTCTTTGGCGCTGGAAGCGCGGTGCTCCTGGACCCCAAACCGAAACGGCCGCGGACCCTTACCCACGGCCGGTTAGTATGCGGCGTGCTCGCCGCTGAACACGTCGCTGCCATGGCGGTCATCGCCGCGATCGCTGCCGCTCTGGTCGCCGGAGCAAAGCTCCGGCCCGGCGATTGGACTATCTCGGCCACTCGAGGTCTGGCGGCACTCCTGGTCGCGACTGAGGTCGGATGGTGGATCTACCTGGCGGTGACCGGCGCCAAAGACACCGAGCTTGCTTCCGCCCTTCCACTCCAGCTCTGTGACGCCGCGATATTCGTTGCCGCGCTTGCGCTGCTGCTCAGGACGCAGCTACTGGTCGAAGTGACCTACTTCTGGGGCCTGGCCGGCACCATCCAGGCCCTGATCACGCCCGACCTTCCGCAGCACTTCCCGAGCTTCCCGTTCTTCCAGTACTACGTCGCGCACGGGGGCATCGTGACGGCGGCGCTTTTCCTGGTGATTGGGCTCGGTCGATGGCCGCGCCGCAATGCAGTCTTCCGGGTGCTTGCGATCACGGTGGTGTACGTGATCGTGGTCGGCGCAATCGATGCAGCCACCGGCGCCAATTACATGTACCTGCGAAGCAAGCCGGCCAGCGGCAGCCTGCTGGATCTGCTGGGCCTGTGGCCTTGGTATATCGGTTGGGCAACGCTGATCGGAATGGCACTGCTGGTCATTCTCGACGCGCCGTTTCGATGGCTGCGCCGTCCAGGGCCGGACCGAGGCGCTGGTGCCGAGGGCCGGATTTGAACCGGCGACACCTTGATTTTCAGTCAAGTGCTCTACCAAGCTGAGCTACCTCGGCACGGCGGATGATTCTATCGGCCGGGAAGATGCGGCCGTTAGAGATGGTGGGCGGTGAGAGGGTCGAACTCCCGACCTCCTCGGTGTAAGCGAGGCGCTCTGGCCAACTGAGCTAACCGCCCGTTTCGCGCGCGGTTAGTCAGTCTACCCAGCGAGCACTGCGAGCGCGGCATTGAGCTGCCCGTCTTTGGCGTAGCCCAGCGATGGCGACGCGACATCGTAGGCGTCGGTGGCGTTGGGCAGCGTCACCGTGACGTCTGGCTGCAAACCTTTGTGGTCGATCGTCTGTCCATTCGGCAAGTACCACCGCTTGACCGTGAGGTGGATGTCGGAGCCGTTGGTCAGCTCGAAATCCTGCTGTACCGACCCCTTGCCGAACGTAACCGTCCCCACCAGCTTGGCACGGTGATGTACCTGCAGCGACCCCGCCACGATCTCCGAGGCCGACGCGCTGTTGGCGTCCACGAGCACCACCAGCGGCAAGGTCGGCGCCGCATGCTGGCCGGAGACCTTGTGGCTCTCCACCTTGCCGTTGCGGTCGCGAAGCTCGAACGTCTCACCGCTCGAAACAAACTGGCTGATCACGTCATCTGCGGCCGAGATGAAACCGCCCGGATCTCCACGGAGGTCGAGCACGATTCCCACCGCACCCGGCAGCCCGTTGGACAGCGCCGATGAGAACTCGGTCGAGGTATCGGTACCGAACTGATAGATCCGAACGTACAGCACGTGGTTGGCGATGACGGCCGAGCGCACAGTCGGCACGTGAATCTCCGACCGCGTGAGGGTCTTGGTCAAAAGCTGGCCGCCTCGCGAGACCTCGAGCGTAACCTTGGTCCCGTCCGGACCCTGGATCAACGTGGTCGCCTGGTCGGAGGTGACACCTTTCATGTCCTTGTCCCCCACCTTCACGATCAGGTCGCCCGCCTGCAGCCCCGCGGCCGCGGCCGGCGACCCCGGCACGGTCCCCGTGATGATCGGATAGCTCGCCGAGAAGCTCAGGTAGATCCCGATGCCCGAGTAACGGCCCTGGTAGCTCTGCTGCAGCTTCTTGTACTGGTCCGGGTCTAGATAGGCGGAGAAAGGATCGCCCAGCGCAGAGATCAGGCCCTGCACCGTACCGTGGGACAGCTTCGTGGTGTCGACGTTGCCGTCCACGTAGTCCGCCTGCACCAGGCGGACGGCCTGCTGCAGCTCCGTGAGGTCGACGCCGTTGACTGACCGGTGCCCGAAGTACGGAAGGTATTCAGGATAGGCCTGGTCGGTGTAGACACCCGCGACGAAGACGACGATCAGGACGCCGAGGATGGCGCCACCCCGAAGGGCGGCGCGGCGATTCATGTCAGCAGACTAGCGAATCGTCGAGATGGCTAGCAGCCCAGCCAGATGCAGGGATCACGCCACAAGTTGTTCGTCCGAATCTCGAAATCCAGGTGCGGCCCGGTCGAGTTGCCCGTCGACCCTTCGTATCCGATCAGGTCGCCGCGCGCGACGATCGCTCCACTCGACATCGCGCTGTTGAACCGCGACAGGTGTCCGTAAAGGGTCGAATAGCCGTTGCCGTGGATCATCACGATGTAGTTCCCGTAGCCGAATGACCCTGGGTAGAAGTACACGACGCCAGTGTCGGCGGCGATGATCGGCGTCCCGTACGGCCCTGCGATGTCGATGCCGGTGTGGATGCGGTGCGGATACGGACAGCTCGGTTCGTACTGCTCGAACCAGTAGCTGTTGCAGCCGAAACCCTGGCTGATGCAGCCGTGACCACACTCCGGCTCGGGCCATTCGAACTGGCCGGTTCCGCCTCCGGCAGCCTTCGCCGCCGCCTGGTACTGCTGCTGCAGCTGTGCCACCTGCGCGTCGATCGCGGCGCGCTGCGCCTGGACGGCCGCGTACTGCGCCGAAAGCTGAATTTCGAGCTGCTTCGCGTATGCCATCGCTGCGTCCTGAGCTTTCAAGCTTTTCTGCAGGTCTGCTTCCGCGGCCTTCTGCTGCAGCAGCAGCGCGTTCACCTGGTTGCGCTTCTCGTCGAGCGCAGTGTTGGCCAGCGTCACCTCCGAGTGCTGCTGCGCGAGGTCGGTCAGCAGCTTCCGGTCCGAGGCTGCCACCTGCTGCGCGGCCACCATCCGGTTCATCATCTCGTTGAAGCTGTTCGCAGTCAGCACGAGCTGCAGGTAGTTCATCGCGCCGTGGGCGTCTACGTAACGCAGCCGCTGGTTCAGAAGCTCATCCCGGACGCCCATGTGCGCCCTCAAGCGAGTCAGGTCGGCCTCACCCAGCCGGATCTGCCGGCTCAGGTCGTCGATCGTCGCCTGGGTCTGCGCGATCAGGGCCTGCTGGGCAGCTATCTGTTTCTTGAGGTTGTTGATGAGCGCGCCGATCGCGTTCATCTGTGCCTCGGCGCCGTTGATCTGGGACTGGATGCGCGCCAGCTCACGCTGGTTGGCGACCTGCTGCCCGATGCCGTTGTTGTAGTCGACGCACGCCTGGTAGACCGCCGGCGGATCGCCGGGCCAGCAGTACAGGGCGGACACCGTGGGCGGCGACTGCAGCGACTGTGGAATCCACGAGATGGCAGCGATCGCCACCGCCGCTACGACGCGAAGGCCAGCCTTCACAGCTTTACGTAGCGGCGAACGCCGATGTAGCTTCCGAGCGCGCCGAGCAGCGCGCCGCCCAGGAGCAGGTCGCGGGCGAGACTCGCCACGAATGCCGGGTCGTACGACAGCGGGATGAAGGCTATGTCCGAGCGGAAGCGGTCCACAGCGGGCTGGTACGCGATGACGAGCAGGGCCAGCGCGAACGCGGCCGCGATCAACCCGGTCATCACTCCCTCGAGCACGAATGGGCCGCGCACGAACCATTCCGTCGCGCCGACGAGCTTCATCACCTCGATCTCCTTGCGCCGGTGATAGACAGCCGTGCGAATCGTGTTCATGACGATGACGATCGAAACCACGACCAGGATCGCCAGCAATCCGACGCCGGCCAGCCCGAGCCACTGTGAAAGCCCGAGCATCCGGTTGACGAAATCGCCCTGGTAGTTGGTCGGATCAGTCGGGTCCACACCCGGCCACCGGCGGGCGAGCGTGTCGATGGCCGCCACGTCGCTGAGATTGGCGACTCGCACCTCGAGCTTTGCGTCGAGCGGGTTGCCGTCGATCTGCTGCGCGAGCACCACATTGCTCGGGTCAGCCTTGAACTGGGCCAGCGCTTCGTCTTTGGTGACGAACTGCACGTGGGCGACGCGTGGATCGAGGG
Organism: Verrucomicrobiia bacterium; assembly: GCA_035318965.1. GTDB lineage: Bacteria > Chloroflexota > Dormibacteria > Dormibacterales > Dormibacteraceae > Palsa-870. The sequence continues at coordinate 5,042 of DATHDR010000009.1, forward strand.
AGAGCTGCTGCTGGAAGTCATAGACGGTCTGGAGCGGCGTGTCGTCGGCTACGTTGATCGAGATCTCGCTGACCTTGGCCCGGAAGCTGTCGAGCACCTGCGAGAAGGCGTGGCCTACCAGCAGGTTGACGCCAGCCAGGATGAGGATGAGCGTGATCGAAACCACCGCGGCCATGCTGACCGCGAGGTTCCGCCAGAAGCTCTGCCAGGCGCTATTGAGCGCGAATCTGAGGTTTCGATAAATCATCGTGGTATCGGCCTGAACGGTCGTCCCTGGCTACCTGCCCGGCGTCGATGGCGACAACGCGCCGGCGCAGCAGGTCGACGATCTCTCGGTTGTGGGTCGCCATCACGACGGTCGCTCCACGCGCGTTGATGCGCAGAAAGAGCTGCATGATCTCCCAGGCGGTGGCCGGGTCGAGGTTGCCGGTGGGCTCGTCCGCGATGATGAAGCGCGGCGCGTGCACCAGCGCGCGGGCGATCGCCACCCGCTGCTGTTCGCCACCCGAAAGGTTGGCGGGATACGTCTGGTTCTTCCCCGCGA
>DATHDR010000010.1:0-2224 GCA_035318965.1 Verrucomicrobiia bacterium
CTCGCCCGCCGTAAAAGATGAACACGATCATCAGCGCCACAAAAATCGCTTCGATGGCACCTGGCTCAATCGCGAAGGCAGCTCCGTATCGCTTAATCAACAGGTAAAGCCAGATCGGCACCTCGATGACGAGCGTCAACACGTAGACAACCAGCAGCGCAATCGTGACCTTCATCCAGGTCGTTAACCGCTGCCCAGTCACTGAACTCGAGCCAGCCATTGAGTCGCACAATAACGTCAGGGCTGGGCCAACATCGATCAGGGGCTGAGAGTAGTACCTCACGACGCACGGGCCAGGAGCGGGGCCCTAAAGGCGTCAGCGGGCGCCCCACTGGAACCAGCGGATGCCAATGCCCGCGAAAACGATCGAGTAAGCGGTGCTCACCGCCACCGCCAACCACGTGTCGCTGTTCCAGCTCGATGGGTTCATTGCGCCTGATAGGAGCGTCTCCACTGTCCCGCCGGGTGACCATCGAGAGATGAGCTCGAAGGTCGTGCCGAAGATGGTCGACTGGCCGAACAGGCCTACGGCAAACAGGGGTAAATAGGCGATGCGCCCGACCGCGTTCAGCGTGTCGGCGGATTTGACCAGGCCGGCCAGCGCTTGGCCGACGCTCAGGAAGAGGGCTGAGCTGAAGATCACGCCGATGAAGGTGAGCAGATACGCTTCGGCGGTCAGGGAAACGCCCTCGAAGAGGTCGGCCGCCACCAGCAACAGCAGTGCCATCGCCAGGATGGCGGCGACCTGCACGAGGAGGCGGCTGGTCATGATCGTCCAGGTGGGCGCCGGAGTCACGCGTAGGCGCTGAAAGACTCCCTTTTCCCGATCTCTCGCCACAGTCATCGAGTAACCCAGGATCGCGATCGACGCCATGCCGAGAGTCAGCGCGGACGCGACCCTGAACTGTGGATCACCTAGTGCGAGTCCGCGCTTGCCGGCAAAGAGCCCATAGAGGAGGACCAGAGGCAGCGCGAAGCTCAGCAGCAGCGCGCGGTTGTTGCGCAGCTGCACGGTAAAGTCGGCCTCCAGGAGCGCTCTGAAGATTTCGGTTAGCGCCGGTGCGCGGAGGGGAGGCGAGACCGACGGAGTCCTGACCGCGCTTGGCTCACTCACGGAGATCACGTCCCGTGAGACCGATGAAGACGTCCTCGAGCGTGACCTGGCCTCTCGCGACCGCGAGCACGTTGGGGTCGTTCTTGTGCTTCTCGATCAGGCCGGCAGGTGTGTCGACGGTCAGGATCTTGCCGTAGTCCATGATCGCGACGCGGTCGCACACCGACTGCGCCTCCTCCATCGAATGCGTGGTCAGCAGGATGCTGCGGCCGCTCTTACGGATGCCCTCGATTCGGTCCCAAAGCTGACGTCTCGCCTGTGGGGCGAGGCCTGAGGTCGGCTCGTCAAGAAGGACGAGCGGAGGGTCGTGGACTGTCGCGATGAGCAGCGACAGGCGCTTCTGCTGCCCGCCTGACAGCTGGCTGAAGCGCCTGGACGCTTCGTCGCCCAGGTGGATTTCGGTCAGGCGGTCGAAGATCGCCGGATTTGTGAGCGGCACTCCGTACAGACCGGCGTACAGCTTGACGATCTCGCTGATCTTGAGCTCGGACTGAAAGCTCGTGGACTGGAGCTGAACGCCGATCAGCGCTTTGGCCTGCCCGGGGTGGGCTCGAACGTCGACCTGGCGGATCAGGATCGAGCCGGAGGTCGGCTTGAGCAGTCCCTCGATCGCGCTCAGGGTGCTCGTCTTGCCGGCTCCGTTCGGACCCAGAAGCCCGAAGATCTCGCCTTCGTTGATATCGAGCGAGACCCCATCCACCGCTCGCTTGGGGCCGTAGCTGACGCGCAGGTCTTTGACCTGGAGAGCAAGACCAGTCACCGGCGGCGCTTCAGAGGTCACTCTCAATAAGCCTAAGTCCGATGAGACTCCTCGGATCGGAAGTTCCTGAACCTTTGTCACCTTCTTCCTTGGTGCATTGATCCACACAGCCGTAGGCAATGCTGGAGGCTGTGGCCGGCCCACACGTTCCTCTACTAGTCGGTCCTCCAAACCCCAACCTAGACTGACCTTGTGCCAGGCGCCAAGCCAGAGGCCGTGGGCAAACTACCTGCGGAGTCGACCAGCTTCGTCGGTCGGCGCCAACTGCTGGCCGAAGTCAAGGCCGCCTTCGTTAACACCCGCCTGCTCACCTTGGTGGGACCTGGCGGTGTCGGCAAAACCCGGCTCGC
>DATHDR010000011.1:0-3718 GCA_035318965.1 Verrucomicrobiia bacterium
CGAACCGAGGTGTTCATGCCCTGGATCCAACGCATGTGGGACACGCCGAACGTGGCGCACGACAACCCCACCGACCAGCGGTTCCACGCGTCGCTGATCCTCGGCTTCATGGATACCAACGCCCTGCGGGCGTTCTTCGGAAGCGGAGAGATCGCGACGCTCTCGGGCCAGCTGCCCAAGTTCGTTTCCGCCATCCACGCCTACGAGGTCACCGAAGCGCTGACCTTCGTAAAGGACGGCAAAGTCCTCACGCACTATGAGACGTAGCCCAGCACGCCGAAGCACCGACGGCACGTCGCCCGCACCGGATCGTCATCAATGGCGCTATCTGAAGGTGCGGCGCTAATTGGGTAGGTATTCCAACGTCTGCGCCGCGTGCACCTGCTGCGTCGAAGACAGCAGGGCTTCCGCGAACGAAAACATGAGTACGTCGCACGATTGCGAAGCCTCGGGGGCGCCAGGACCACGCGTGTGGCGGACCGGAAATTGCTCAGTTAGCAGGTCTTCAGCGTTGTGGCAGGGGCGAGCCACGAGATTCGCAGCCTGAAGCCGCGGTCTTGAACGGGAGAGAGAGCTGGAGCCGACACGCAGATTCGAACTGCGGACCTGCTGTTTACGAACTAGATCGGCCTAAGCGTTGTGGCATGAGCGTGGAATGGCGAGCGTAGCCCGTCCAGTTAGCAGGTCTTCGATTCGAGCCTGGCGATGGTCCTGCGGGTTTGAGCCCCCGCGGCTTGCGCGATGGTCCAGCGATCGTAATCGAAAAGACGATGAGCAGAGCTACGAAGCGCCTCTCTGCGGCCGTGAACCGTCGCGGCTGCGCTCGAGCATCCGCTCCAGGCCGAACGTGATCAAGTCGACCGTATTTCCCCACCACGCGTTCGGGTCGGTCAGCCAGACCTCGGCGGTATCCTCCGCGCTTTCGACCAGATTTGGGAACTCGTCGCGAGGCAGGCTCAGCTGGGAGAGCGCGAAGCGCCGTCGCAGCAGGTCCAGCTGGTGGGCGTCGAACGGCGTGGCGCCCGAGGGCGCGCCCTGCTGGAGGAGCAGCAGGTAGCCGGCGAGGAGGTTCGAGATCATGCGGATCAAGACGATGGCCTCCCGCCGCCCAAAGCCCGCATCGAGCAGGATGGCCAAGAGCCGCTCGAGCACCCTCCAGAAGGACGGGGGCCCTTCCGCGTTGTAGGCGATGCTGAGGGGAAGAGCAAGCGGACGGGCGTCGATCTGCTCCTTGTAGTTGTCGATCTCCAGGCGGATCCGTTCAGTCCAGGTCATCTCCGCTCGAACGCCGGCGGGTGCGTCCATCCCCTCGAGCACAACCTCCGTCATGGCGTTGAGGAGGTCCTGCTTGTCGCGAACGTGGCGGTAGAGGGCCATCGATGTGACCCCGAAATCCCTTGCGAGACGCCGCAGGCTGACCGCCTCGAGGCCATCGGCGGTGCCGATCTCGAGGGCCCGGGCCACCACGGCCTCACGGGTTAGGCCGGGCCGTCCTCGCGCCTGCAAGTGGTCGGTGTCGTTCTCGTCCTTCATCGCTTGACAAGTATACGCCGCATACCTAGACTGCGGACAGCAAGTATACGCCGCATGCATACGGCGATAACAGGACGGAACAGAACTCGCGGCCATCTCTTCGACCCAATCGCGGCGAACGGAACCCGGTCCGCGACACCGTTGCGACGACCCGCGGGAGTCACCCGCCAGCGCGAGCGATTCATCAGCGTCAGGCGAGACAGGAGAACCGATGACAATCACGCAAGTCCAAGGGCCGGCAGTCCATGTGCAGGGCCTGGAGAAGTCGTACAAGGAGCTGCACGTGCTGCGCGGCGTCGACTTCGACGTGGCGCGGGGCAGCATCTTCGCCCTGCTCGGCGCGAACGGGGCGGGTAAGACCACGGTCGTAAGGATCCTGTCCACGTTGCTCAGGGCCGACGCGGGGGCCGCCGTTGTCAACGGCTTCGATGTCGCCACGCAGGCCGCGAACGTCCGGGAGTCGTTCAGTCTCACCGGACAGTTCGCGGCCGTCGATGAGATCCTCAGTGGTCGGGAGAACCTCGTGCTGGTCGCCCGGCTGCGGCACCTCAAGAACCCGGGCGCGATCGCGGATGACCTGCTCGGTCGCTTCGGGCTGACCGAAGCGGCCGAGCGGAGGGTGTCGACCTATTCGGGCGGTATGCGTCGCCGTCTCGACATCGGGATGAGCCTCATCGGTAATCCACCGGTCATCTTCCTCGACGAGCCGACGAACGGGCTCGACCCACAGGGGCGCATCGAGGTATGGCAGGCGGTCAAGGACCTCGCTAAGCACGGCACGACCGTTCTGCTCACGACCCAGTACCTCGACGAGGCCGAGCAACTCGCGGACCGGATCGCGATTCTGCACGAGGGTCGAATCAAGGTGAACGGCACACTCGCCGAGCTCAAGCAGCTGCTCCCGCCTGCCAAGGTCGAATACGTCGAGAAGCAGCCGACGCTCGAGGACGTCTTCCTCGCCATCGTCGGCGATCGCGGCAAGGGCAGCGCTGACGGCGCGGATAGCAACATTGCCAAGGGAAGGTAAGGAGAAACCATGACCGCGCACTTCTTCGGCGACACCGCCGTCCTCACGGGACGATCGCTGCGCCATATCACCCGCAGCCTTGACACCATCATTACGACCGCGATCATGCCGATCGCCTTCATGCTGCTCTTCGTCTACGTGTTCGGCGGTGCGATCAACTCCGGGTCGGATTCGTATGTGACGTACCTCCTGCCCGGCATTCTGCTCATCACGATTGCTTCGGGCATCTCGTACACGGCATTCCGGCTCTTCCTGGACATGAAGAGCGGCATCTTCGAGCGATTCCATTCCATGCCGATCGCACGATCGTCCGTCCTGTGGGCACACGTGTTGACGTCGCTGGTCGCCAATCTCGTCTCGCTCGTGGTCGTCGTGGTCGTCGCCGTCCTGATGGGCTTCCGCTCACCTGCCGGTGTGCAGGCATGGCTCGCGGTAGCCGGCATCCTGGTCCTGTTCACTCTGGCCTTGACTTGGCTCGCCGTCATCCCCGGCTTGACCGCGACGTCCGTGGACGGTGCCAGTGCGTTCTCGTATCCGCTCATCTTCCTGCCGTTCATCAGCTCGGCATTCGTGCCGACCGAGACCATGCCCGGCCCGGTGCGCGCCTTTGCCGAGAACCAGCCGGTGACGTCGATCGTGAACGCGATCCGCAACCTGTTCGCAGGGCAGCCGGTCGGCACCGACATCTGGGTCGCCCTCGCCTGGTGTGTCGGCATCCTCGTCGTGGCGTACCTGTTCGCCATGCGCACCTACCGGCGCAAGATCTCCTAGTGCGGCTCCGAGATGGCGACGAGTCGCTGCTCGTCGAACGCCAGGTTCAGCGGCTCAAGACTCGCTTGGAGTGCCGGTCGCCGCTCGGTTCGGTGGCGGTATGAGGTCGTCCGGAACGCCTGATACGTAGTCAGGAGCGCATTCGCGAGAACGACCCGCGTTCGGACTCGGGTGATGCACCTGACCAGAAAACAGACGCGCAGATCCGCCGGAGGAGCTGATGGGGGAGGGGCTTCGCCTGATCCGAATCGGGCGACGTGGATTGGGTTTGCCAGCCGTTCTTCGAACTCAGCCAGGCGTCTCGCGCCGTATGAATCGGGGAGTGACAGGCGAACTACCGAATTCGTCTGTGAATCAATCGAACTCACGGTGCGGCGGAGATTGTAC
>DATHDR010000012.1:0-3402 GCA_035318965.1 Verrucomicrobiia bacterium
GGCCCCGACCGGGATGCCGATGATTGCGCCGGCCAGCGCGGTCAGCACCATCTGCCCGATGAAAATGGCCACCACCTCCGCCGGCGTGAAGCCGAGAGCTTTCATGATTCCGACGTCGCGATAGCTGGAGAGGACGGTGCCGGCGACGACGCTCCCGACGATCACCGCGACGGCGGCGAGCGCGAACACGGAAAAGGCGAAGATCACGCTCGACATGAAGGTCACGAACCAGACCGAACCCATGCGCATGCTCAGCCAGTCGGTCACCCTCCAGAGCTGCGAGCCCGCGGGCAGCACAGCCTCGATCTCCTGACGATCGGCCTGCAGCTCCTGGGCCGTCGCGGCGTGCTGGAAGCGGTAGGCCATCTCATACCCCAGGCGGATCTGATCGCCATCCACCAACGAAGCGACCTGTCCCGGCTGAACCCACGCGCGGGCGATGCTGACGTTGTTCTCGTAGATGCCATCGAACTGGTCCGCGACGCTTCCGACCACCTTGAACGGGACCAGGCCGTTTCGAGTCACGGCTTGCAGCTGCGTGCCCACCGTCACCCGGTTCAGCGCGGGCAGGTCTCCTCGATAGGAAACCGCGATCTCGCCTGGCCGTTCCGGCCAGCGACCATCGCGAAGGTAAATTCGATCGACCGCGCCGCCGGCTGTATCTCTGCCGACCACGTTAAAGACGGCCTTCTCGCTACCGCGCTGCAGAGGAACGAGCGCGATCTCGTGGGGAGGACCGGCGGCCGTGACACCCGGCAGGGCTGCGGTGGCTTGAAGCTGGTTGAGGCTGACTCGACTGGCGTCGACGTGGAGGACCAGGTGAGGACCACTCTGGCGCGCGAAGGCATCGTCGAAAGGCTGGGTCGAACGAACCAGGAGCGTCAGGGCCATGGTCGATACGGTGGTCGCCAGCAGGCTCACCAGCAGCACGGTTGCCGTTTGCGACTTGCGCCTCAAGATCGCGGCTCGGATCTGGGTTAGAACCGGACGCATCGTCAGGCCTCGTCAGCGCCAAGCCGGACCAGCTCGGCCGGCTCGGCGGCCCGCTGTGGCAGGAGGCGTACGTCGTCGTGAACTCGGCCGTCGCGCAGCGTCACCACGCGCCGGCCGTGGCCGGCAGCCAGCTTGGCATCGTGGGTCACGAGCAGGATGGTCTGGCCGCGCTGGTTGAGCTCGTCCAGGAGTCCCATGACCTGGTCGCCGGAGCGGCTGTCAAGTGCTCCGGTCGGCTCATCGGCGAGGACAAGCGCCGGCCGGTTGATCAATGCCCGTGCGATCGCCACGCGCTGGCGCTGGCCGCCGCTCAAATTGGATGCGTATGAGCGGTGGACCTCTGCCATGCCGAGCTCCTCCAGCAGCGCCGCCGCCCTTGCGCGCGCATCGCTCGAGCGCATGCCCGCCAGCTCAGCCGGCACCATGACGTTCTCCAACACCGTCAGGTTCGACAGGAGATTGAAGAACTGGAAGACGAACCCGACGTGTGAGCGGCGATACCGGGCGAGCTGGGACTCGTTTGCGCGCGTCAGATCGATGCCGTCGACCGCGATGCGACCCGAGGTGGCCCGGTCCAGGCCGGCGACCAGGTTGAGCAGGGTCGACTTTCCGCTGCCAGACGCGCCCATCACTGCTGTGAACTCGCCGGCTGCGATGTGGAGTGTCACACCGTCCAGCGCAACCGTCCTGGCGCCGCTGGTGAAAACCTTGCTTAGATCGGTGATGTCAATCAGCGAGTCCATATCAGTCCTTCCCCATTTCGTCGACGACCGCGTCGAGGAATTTCAATTCCGCCTCGGTATGCAGCTGGCCGCCTTTGAACAGCAGTGCCACCTGCGGTCGCCCGCCCGCGCGTTCGACCTTTTCCTGGTCCGCCAGGTCGCGCATCCTCTGCAGGTACACACGTCGCTGCCGGTCGAGCAGCCGCGCCAGATGGCCGTTGGGTTGGCGACCAATGAGCAAGAGCCTCACGTAAAAGTCCTCGCGCAGGAGCTGCGGCTGCGAGTCTGAGTCTTCGAGCCATTCCTTCAGCCCCGAGACCCCGGCGTCGGTTGCACGGTAAGCCTGGCGGCCGCGGTCACCGCGGTCACCAGTCGCCTCGACGAGCCCGTCGCGCTCCAGTCGCTGGAGCACCTGATAGACCGATCCGATGTTGACCTTCCACGTGCCCCCGAGCATCTCCTCAAAGCGCGTCTTGACCTCATATCCGTGCAAAGGCTCTTCTGCCAGCAGGCCGAGGACGCCGAACCTAAGCGACATGCCCCAGCCATGCATATGTCATATGCATGGTCCCTAAGCATAGGCATTATTCATCGAATGTCAAGGGGCCAAAGGAATGCTGGTCGGGGCGTGGGCGTTAGGTGACGGCGGTTAGGTGGCGTTCAGCGCCAGGCTCCATGCCATGTCGTGATGCCAGTTGTCTGGTCAGCTTGGCTCGTGCATAGACTTGGGCGAGCCCATGCCAGAAAACGTCATCTTCGGAACCGGGCCTTTGGGGCTTGCAGTCGCCCGTCACCTCGTGGCCGCCGGGAAGCAGGTTCGCCTCGTCAATCGAAGTGGCAATGCGCGCGCTCCGCAAGGTGCGGAGGTCGTGGCAGCTGATGCCACCGACCTGGCGGCATCACGCACCGTTTGCGAGGGAGCGGCCGTGGTGTACCACTGTGCCACGGGGGCGTACGGTCGTTGGGCACAGTTCCTGCCCCCACTCATGAACGGCATCATCGAAGGCGCGTCCGCAGCGCACGCAAAGCTGGTTTACGGCGACAACCTGTACGCGTACGGCCCTGTCGGCGGCCCCATCACCGAGGAGCTTCCTTACCGCCCGATCGGCCCGAACACGCGGACACGGGCCGATGTCGCGAACACGCTCATGAGCGCTCACGCAGCGGGCCGAGTCCGAGCGACAATCGGCCGCGCGTCAGATTTCTACGGTCCCTACGCACGTCAATCAACAGCCGGCGACGGCGTCTTCGCCCACGCGCTGGCCGGCAAAGCTGCGCAGGTCCTGGGTGATGTGGACACGCCTCACACCTACACGTTCATTGACGATTTTGCGTCGGGCCTGGTGACCCTTGGGGAGCACGATGAGGCACTCGGTGAGGTCTGGCATTTACCCAGCGCGGAGACGGTTACCACGCGGCACTTCGTCGAGATGGTTTTCGCGAAGCTTCAGCGACCCGCAAAGCTCCGGCCGGCGCCAAAGCTGGCTATCACGCTGCTCGCACTGTTCGTTCCCCCGATGGCAGCCGTCACAGAGACTGCGTATCAAAGGGAGCAACCCTGGGTGGTAGATCACAGCAAGTTCTCCCGCGCATTCGGAAGCAGGCCGACGCCTCACGAGCAGGCCATCTCGCAGACCCTGGATTGGTTCCGAACAAGCTAGCCGGGGACCTGTTTGCGCACCTTCAG
>DATHDR010000013.1:0-2666 GCA_035318965.1 Verrucomicrobiia bacterium
TTCCATGGCGGAGCGGTCGGCTACCTCGGCTACGAGACGGCGCGGCATTTCGAACGCCTGCCGGTGGCACATGGCGCGCCGCCGCCGATGCCCGAGAGCGCCTTCCTGCGCGCCGAAGACCTGGCGGTCTTCGACCACGTCACGAGGCGGCTCAAGCTGCTCACCATTCACCGACCTGATCGCGAGGACTACGACGCGGCTGTCGGCCGGATCGACGAGATGGAAAAGCGCCTGGCCTCCGACCAGGTCGGCTCGTTTCCGCGCGGGACCGACGGGGCGCGCTGGGAGCCCAACGTCACGCCCGGCCAGTTCCACGCCATGGTCGACGCCGCCAAAGAGCACATCCTTGCCGGGGACGCTTTCCAGATCGTCGTCTCCCAGCGGTTCCGAAAGCCACTGGAGGCGAGCCCCTTTGACGTCTACCGATGCCTGCGTGCGATCAACCCGTCGCCGTACATGTACTTCCTGTCCCTGGGCGGCGACCGGCACGTGGTCGGCACGTCTCCAGAAAAGCTGGTCCAGGTGGAGGGCAGGCGCGTCGAGACGCGGCCGCTCGCCGGCACCCGGCGCCGCGGAGCGGACCCGGCGGAGGATGAAAGGCTCGAGAAGGAGCTGCTCAGCGATCTGAAGGAGCGCGCCGAGCACGTGATGCTCGTGGACCTCGGGCGCAACGACGTGGGTCGCGTCGCACGCCCTGGCACGGTGAGCGTGGAGCGCTTGATGGAGATCGAGCGCTACTCGCACGTCATGCACATCTCCTCGACCGTCAGCGGGCAGCTCCGCGACGGGTGTACTTCGCTCGATGCGCTCCGCGCCGCGTTCCCCGCCGGCACGGTCTCCGGCGCCCCGAAGATTCGGGCGATGGAAGTGATTGCGGAGCTGGAGCCGGACCAGCGCGGCGTTTACGCGGGATCCCTCGGTTACGTCAGCTTTGGCGGCAACCTCGACATGGCCATCACCCTCCGCACGGTGGTCGTCGCGGACGGGATTGCGTACGTGCAGGCCGGCGCCGGCGTGGTCGCCGACTCGCGTCCTGAGCGTGAGTTCGAGGAGACGCTCGAGAAAGCGGGCGCCATGTTCAAAGCCATCGAGATGGCCGAGGCGATGCGATGAACCTCGCGGTCATCGACAACTACGACTCGTTCACCTACAACCTCGTTCAGTACCTGGCCGAGCTCGGGGCGGAGCCGCGCGTGTTCCGTAACGACGAGGTCACGGTGCAGGAGCTTGGCGCGTTTGACGGGATAGTCATCTCACCGGGGCCGGGAACGCCATCGGACGCGGGTGTCTCGACGCAAGCGATCCGCGAGCTTTCCGGGAAGGTGGCCATCCTCGGCGTCTGTCTTGGCAACCAGTGCCTCGGCGAAGCGTTCGGCGGTCGTGTTGTTCGCAACGAGCCGGCGCACGGCAAGACCTCCTGGATCAGACACGACAACTCCGGAGTCCTCGCCGGCGTCAGCGATCCGTTCGAGGCGACGCGCTATCACTCACTGATCGTCGAGCGCAACTCAGTGCCGGAGGAGCTCGTGGTCACGGCGTGGACGGCGGACGGCATCGTGATGGGTCTGCGCCACGTCAAGCACCCGACTTACGGGGTGCAGTTCCACCCGGAGTCGGTGCTGACCAAGGAAGGCAAGAAGATCCTGGGCAACTTCGTGCGGCGGGCGGAGAAAAAGTCTTGATCGAGGCCATTGCCAAGCTGGTGAGGCGTGAGTCGTTGAGCGAGGACGAGGCGGCCTCCGCTTTCGAGGAGATCATGCGCGGCGACGCGACGCCCGTCCAGATCGCGGGCTTCATCGTGGCGCTCCGCATGAAGGGAGAAACGGTCGACGAGATCACGGGTTTCGCGCGAACCGCTCGAGCCATGGCGACTCCCATAGAGGTCGAAGGCGCGCTGCTCGACACATGCGGCACGGGTGGCGACGGCCTGGCTACGTTCAACATCTCGACTCTGTCCGCCATCGTCGCTTCCGCGTGCGGCGCGAAAGTGGCCAAACATGGCAACCGCGCCGCTTCCTCGGTGTGCGGCTCGGCCGATGTGCTCGAGCAGCTCGGCGTGAAGATCGACCTTGGCCCTGAAGGCGTGGCGCGCTGCATAGAAGACGTCGGGATCGGGTTCATGTTCGCGCCGGTCTTTCATCCCTCATTTCGATTCGCGGGCGTGCCTCGTCGCGAGCTCGGCGTGCGCACGGTCTTCAACGTCCTTGGGCCGCTGTGCAACCCGGCCGGGGCGAAGTACCAGGCGCTTGGTGTTGCAGACGGATCAATGGCGGGCAAGATGGCCGACGTTTTGATGCGCCTGGGCGTGGAGCGGGCGATCGTGTTCCATGCCGGCGATGGAATGGACGAGCTTTCAGTTAGCTCTCCGTCATTTGTGATCGAGATCGACGGACAGCGCCAGGAGTTTGAGCTGGATCCGCGCGAGCTGGGCCTCGCGGCGGCCCCCATCGACGCCATGCGCGGCGGCGGACCTGAAGAGAACGCACGCATCGCACGTGAGGTGCTCCAGGGAGCGAAGGGGCCGCGACGCGACGTGGTGCTTCTGAACGGCGCGGCGGCGCTTCGCGCGGCGGGGTTGGCCGGCAGCTGGAAGGATGGTCTCGGCCTGGCCGCCGAGGCGATCGACTCCGGGCGCGCGGGCGACGTGCTCCAGCGGTGGGCGAAAA
>DATHDR010000014.1:0-8152 GCA_035318965.1 Verrucomicrobiia bacterium
GTGTTCTCGATCATGGTCTTCGTGGTCGCGGCTGTCACTGCGATATTGCTCGGATTCATCCCAATTTTCGGAGCGGTGGTGCGCAGCATCCCGGTCAGCGTGCAGGGTGGCATCGAGATGTACCTCTTCGGGTTGATTGCCGTCATCGGCGCCAAGATCTGGGTCGACGCCAAGGTGGACTTCTCCAAGCGTGCAAACCTGGCCGTCGCCGCCATACCGCTGATCATCGCCGCGGGCATCCCGGCTACGCAGGCCATCCCGATCCACCTCGGAGGGCTCACGCTCACCTTCAACAACCTCGGGTTGGGCGCCCTGAGCGCCATCGTCCTGTACCAGATTCTTCGGCCAGGTCACGTCCGCGACGTGGAGAGCGAACCGGCGGAGGTCGTGGCCCCGAGCTAGACGCTCTGCGTATGGCATTGTTTGGGCGTGGCGCACGAGTCCGTGGCGGCGTCAGACATCGAGGCGCTGCGGCGGCGACTTCGATCAGGAACACTGCCCGAGGAGCTGCTCAAACCGGGCCGCGACGTCGTCCTCAGGTCTGGCGATCGCAGGCTGACCCGCGACCAGCTTCGCGCTGGGGCAGAACAGGTGGCGGGCGGCCTTGCCGAGGCCCGGGTCAAGCCCGGCGACAGGGTCGGCATCTATGCCGCCAACTCGCTCGACTGGGTGATCGCGTACCTCGGCGTGCAGCGTACAGGCGCCTGCGTCGTCCCGATGAACCCCGATTACCACTCGGGCGAGGCCGAGCACATCTTCACCGATGCCGACCCGGCTCTGGTGATCGCCGACCCGCCGCGGGCCGCCATCGCCTCGAGCCTCCGCCGCCGCGTCCTGGCGATCGAAGGACTGTCGCGAGCAGACCCGCCTGCCATGCCAGGGCTTACACCGGAGAGTCCCGCGGCCATCCTCTATACATCAGGGACGACCGGCCGGCCCAAGGGTGCGGTGCTCGACCATGGCGGCCTGCTCGCACAGGCTCGTGGCGCGATCGACGCGTGGCGCTGGACGTCTAATGACGTGCTCGTGCATGCGCTGCCGCTGTTTCACCTGCACGGCCTGGGCATGGGCCTTCACGGCACGCTCCTGAGCGGCGGGAGCGCGACGCTGGTTCATTTCTCGCCGGCTTCAGTGGTGGCGGAGCTGACCCGATCGGGGCGGGACCGCGGCACGATGTTCTTCGGCGTGCCTTCGATGTACCAGCGGCTGTGCGATTGGCTCGACCAGAATCCGACCGACCTCTCACACGTGCGCGTCTTCGTTTCCGGTTCGGCGCCTCTGCCTCCGGCGATGTTCGACAGGTGCACCAGGCTGCTCGGGCAGCCGCCAATCGAGCGCTATGGCGTCACCGAAGGCGGAATCGTTGTGACCAATCCGTACGAAGGTCCACGCCAGCCGGGTCGCGTGGGGTTTCCATTTCCTGGTGTCGAGGTCAAGCTCGGCGAGCTCGACGAGGTGCTGCTCAAAGGCGGCCAGGTTTTCAAGGGTTACTGGCGCAACCCGACGGCAACTGAGGAGGCGTTCACCGACGACGGCTTCTTCCGCACCGGCGACGTCGGGGAGATTGGCGACGACGGAACGCTGGCGATCCGGGGAAGGCTCAAGGAGCTGATCATCTCGGGCGGCTTCAACGTGTATCCGCGCGAGGTCGAGCTTGTGCTCGAAACCCATCCGGCGGTTGACGAGGTGGCTGTCGCCGGCGTCCCGAGCGACGCGTGGGGCGAGGAAGTCACCGCATACGTGGTCCCGTCGAAGTCGGCAAGCATTGACGAAAGCGAGCTCATCGCGTTCGCGCGCGATCGACTCGCCGCATACAAATGTCCGCGTCGAGTCGTCGTCGTGGAAAAGCTGCCACGAAATGCGATGGGCAAGATCGAGCGCTCAAAGCTCAACCCCGCCAACTCAGAGGCTTCGCCGTGAGTTCGCGGGGGCCCCTAATGACAATCAAATGAGATTCCTCGATCTCACGCAGGACTTCTCACTGCACACGCCGGCGTTCGCCGGCTACCCCGGACCCGCCATCCGGTGGATCAAGCACCTCGCGTTCGACAGGGCGGGAGGCCAGGAGATCACCATGACGCTCCACGTCAGCACGCACCTTGACGCGCCGGCGCACTTCATGACACGCGGCAAGTTCATCGGCGACCTGACCCTGAACTTCCTGGTCGGCCCGGCGTGCGTGGTCGACCTGGAAAAGATGGGCGTCGGCGACTACGACGTGTACGGGCCGGAGCACTTCAAGCGATGGGAGAAGGACACCGGCCATCGCATCGAGCGCGGCGACATCCTCGTCATCCACACCGGGTATCACCGCTATTACCCCGAGAACTGGACTGATCGCTCGCAGGCTGACGAGACCCGGTACTTCATCCGGCACCCGGGTCCGGCCCGCCCCTTCGCCGAGTGGGTCCTCGAGCGGGGCGTGCGCTGGATCGCTGTCGACGCCGGCAGCGCGGACCATCCCATGAACACCGTCATCAGGCGCATCCGCGCCGACGAGGCGGAGGAGGCGGAGACGAAGCTCGGAAAGAGCCTGGACGAGGTCTTCCCCAAGGCCGATTACCAGATCATGCACACCCTGCTGTTTCCGCACGACATCGTCCACATCGAGAACCTGGGCGGGCAGATCGATGAGGTGCTCGACCAGAAGATCCAGCTGGGCTGTTTCCCGTGGCGATTCCAGGGCGGCGAAGCGGCCCTCTGCCGCGCCGTCGCGATGGTGGAGTAGTGCGTCTGGGAGCGCGCTCGCCAATGCATCGGCCTGGGCGGCCGGGCGCCTACGGCGCTGAAGCCAGCGTCGCCTCCTGCGCGCGTTCGGTCACACATCTACGCGATGCGCTCCCTCACGTGCTCGTCGGCTCCTTGGCTCCGGCCGCCGATGCCGCGCCTTGGCGAGCCGGCTCCCAGACACACTCCTCCGAAGAGTGAAGCCGGCCCCGTTCGAATACCACGCACCGACATCGGTCGATGAGGCGTGCGCGCTCCTTGCCTCATTAGAGGACGCGAAGGTTCTGGCCGGCGGGCAGTCCCTGATCCCCCTGCTGAACTTCCGCCTGGCCCGGCCGGCGCACCTTGTCGACATCAACCGGATCGAAGGCCTGGATCGGATCTATGAGCGCGACGGGGGAATCGCCGTGCGTGCGCTGGCGCGGCAGTCCGCAGTCGAAGACTCAGACGTGGCGATGCGCGTGTGTCCGCTGCTCGTCGAAGGCGTGCGGCTTGTGGCACATCGTGTGATCCGAAACCGCGGGACGGCGTGCGGCAGTCTCGCGCATGCCGACCCAGCCTCCGAGCTGCCGGCGGTGCTGCTCGCTCTGGGCGGCCACGTCGTTGCCCGATCAACCCGCGGCGAGCGAACTATCCCGGCCGGCGAGCTGTTCAGCGGCGTGATGGAAACATCGCTGGCTGCTGACGAGCTGCTGATCGAGGCCTGGTTTCCGGCGTCACCGACTCCATATGCGATCGTCGAAGAGTCCCGCCGCCATGGAGACTTCGCCCTTGCCGGCGCTGTGCGGGCCGGGAGCCGGCTTGCCCTCTTCGGCGTGGCGCCCACCGCTGTGCTGGTGGATCCGAAGGATCCCACCAACGGGTTGCGTCCTAGCGGCGACCTGGAAGCGACACCTGAATTTCGCCTTCATCTCATCAAGGTGCTGATCGAGAGGGCCTTCGCCGCATGAAGGTCAACGGCGTCTCGCATCCAGCGCCTCTCGAGGCGCGCCGCCTCCTGTCCGATCACATCCGTCATGACCTCGGGCTCACCGGCACACACGTGGGCTGCGAGCACGGCGTTTGCGGCTGCTGCACGGTGCTGCTCGATGGAGCGCCGGTCCGGTCGTGCCTGATGCTGGCGGTGCAGGCCGAAGGCCATGACGTGATGACCATCGAAGGCCTGGCGCAAGAAGGTGGGCCGCTGCATCCAGTGCAGCAGGCGTTTCACGAATGTCATGGGCTGCAATGTGGTTTCTGCACTCCCGGATTTGTGATGTCTGTAGTCGGGTTGCTCAGACAAAATCCCGACCCGTCGGCGGATGAGATCGACGAGGGCATATCCGGCAATCTCTGCCGGTGCACCGGCTACGCGTCGATCCGGCGCGCTGTGCATCGAGCGGCTGAGCTCTCCAAGCAATGACGACTCGGTGGTTTGGAGCAAGGGTCCAGCGCAAGGAGGACGACAGGCTCCTGCGCGGCAAGGGTCGCTTCACCGACGACATCGGCGATGGCGCACTCGAAACCTGCTTCGCGCGCTCGCCTCACGCGCATGCGCGGATCCGCTCGATCGACGTCACCGCGGCTGGCGCTGTGCGAGGCGTGCACGCCGTTTATACGGCAGCCGACCTTCCCTTCGGCGCCACCGACCTGCCGATCCTGATCCCTCATCCCAACCTCACGCATGGGCGCACCCAGCGATGTCTGGCTTCTGAGGTCGTGCGTTACGCGGGAGAGGCGGTCGCTTTTGTCGTGGCGGAGAGTCGAGCCGTCGCAGAAGATGCGGCTGAGCTCGTGGAGGTCGAGTACGAACCGCTGCCGGTGGTGATCACCCCCGAGCTGAGCGCGCGCGCCGATCGCCTGGTCCACGACGACGTGCCGGGCAACGTCGCGGCCGAGATGAAGCAAGAGGCCGGCGACGTTGAACGGGCGCTGGCCGCCGCGCCAAGGCGGAAGGCGCTCCACCTGCGGTTCGAACGCGGCGCTTCGGCTCCAATGGAGTGTCGCGCGGTGTGGGCACGCTGGTCAGACGAGGAAAAAAAGCTCACCGTCTACGACTCCACACAATCGCCGACGTCGATCCGCGGTGGGCTGGCCGTGCTTTTCGGCCTGCCCGAGTCGAGCGTCGAGGTGATCGCCCCCGACGTCGGCGGCGGCTTCGGGCCGAAGATCATGCTGTTCTACCCGGACGAGCTGCTGGTCCCGTTCGCGGCGATGCAGCTCGGGCGGCCCGTGAAGTGGACCGAGGATCGGCAGGAGCATTTCACTGCGGTCAACCAGGAAAGAGGCCAGGTCCACGAGGTCGAGGTCGGCTTCGACGATCAAGGCAGGCTGCTCGCGCTCAGCGACGATTTCATCCACGACGCGGGCGCGTACACGCCGTACGGCATCATCCTGCCGATCATCACCGCGGCCCAGATACCTGGGCCATACCGGGTCCCGAACTACCGCGTTCGATTTCGCGACGTCTACACGAACGCGACCCCAACATCACCGTATCGCGGCGCCGGACGTCCCCATGCGTGCTTTGTCATGGAGCGAACTCTCGACGCGATCGCAGCGGAGCTTGGTCTTGATCGAATCGAGGTGCGAAGGCGCAACCTCATTCAACCGGACCAGTTTCCCTACGAGGTCGGGGTCGCGTGGCAGGACGGCAACAGAGTCGTCTACGACAGCGGCGACTACCCCGCTCTCCTCGAATGGGCGGTCTCGATGCTTGGTCCAAGGCCGGCAGGCCAGCACGTGGGAATGGGCATCGGCGTCTATGTCGAGGGCACCGGGGTCGGGCCGTACGAGGGCGCGCACGTACAGGTGCTCGTTTCGGGCAAGGTGGTGGCGGCGACTGGAATCCCAAGCCAGGGACAGTCGCATGCGACGGTGTGGGCGCAGGTGGTGGCCGACGAGCTGGGCGTCGATGTCGCCGACGTCGAGGTAACCAGCGGCGACACGCGCCGCTTCCCGTGGGGGGTGGGCACGTTCGCGTCGCGCGGCGCGGTGACCGCGGGCAATGCGATGGGCGTCGCCGCGCGAATGGTCGCTGACAAGGCCAGGCGGATCGCCGCCGAGCACCTCGAGGCAGATGCTGCGGACATGGAGCTGGTCGATGGTGAGGTGCGGGTCAAGGGTTCGCCGGGGCGAGGCATGCCGCTGGCGGCGGTCTCGGTGCTGGCCAACCCTGTCCGCTACGCGTTTGGCGGCGGAACCGAGGCGGCCACGCAGTTCACCGCCAGGTCGCGCCCTGGGCCGCCGCTGCTTGAGGGCGAGCAGCCGGGACTCGAGGCGACCGGCTACTACAGCCCGCCGGGGTCGACGTGGGCGTCGGGCTGCCATGCCGCTTACGTTCGTGTCGATCCGAAGACCTTCAGGCTGGAGATCCTCAAGTACGTGGTCGTCCACGACTGCGGTCGGGTGATCAACCCCCTCGTGGTCGAAGGCCAGATCGAGGGCGGAGTCGCGCAGGGCATCGGCGGCGCGTTCTACGAGCGCCTCGCATACGACGACGAAGGTCAGCTGCGCAACGCATCCTTCATGGAATTCCTGATGCCCTACGCCACGGAAATCCCACCGATCGAGATCGACCACATCGAAACCCCATCGCCGCTCAACCCGCTTGGCGTGAAGGGAGCGGGGGAGGCGGGGGTGATCCCGGTCGGGGCGGTCATCGCCTCGGCGGTGGAGGAGGCGCTCGGAATCCCGATCACCCAGATGCCGCTTTCGCCTCTGAAGCTCTTCGAACTGATGGACGCTAGCGGCTCATAGAGCGATAGCGCCACACGCCCAGTGGAGCAAAGATCGCGAGCAGCACCACCACCCAGATCAAGGTGAGCTCGATCGGGTGCTCGGCCGGCAGGCCGCTCGCCGCGAATGGATTTGGATTGCCCCATAAGTGCCGGGTGGCGGCCGTGAGCGCGCTCGCGGGGTTCCACTCGGCGACCGGCCGCAACCACCATGGCAGCGTCTGAGTGGGAACGAAGATGTTGGACAGGAAGGTCAGCGGAAACAGCACCGTGAAGGAGACCTGCTGGGTCACCTCGACGGTTCGTAGGGTCAGGCCAAGCCAGACGCCGATCCACGCCATCACGAAAGCGAAGAGGAGCAGCAGCGCCACGCCGGCGAAGAACTCGAGAACACCGGTGTGGACCCGCCAGCCGACGACGAGCCCGGAGAGCATCAGCACGACCAGGATCCCGGCGTTGTAGACGACGTCCGAGATGGTCCGTCCGCTGAGCACCGCCGAGCGGGCCATGGGCAGAGACCGGAATCGATCCAGGATCCCTTTGCTCAGGTCGTCGGTCATGCCGATCGCGGTGGTGGCGGTGGCGAAGACGATGGTCTGCGCGAAGATGCCCGGCATCAGGTACTCGCGGTAGGACGCACCGCCGGGGAGCGGGATCGCGCCCCCGAACACGAACGCGAAGAGCAGCACGAACATGATCGACTGCAGGATCGCGAAGACGGCGAGCTCCGGGATGCGTGGAACGCGTTTCAGGTTTCGCCATGCGATGACCATCCCGTCATCCAGCGCCTGGCGGAAATCCGTCATCTCTTCGTTCCGGAAATGGCCGGCGCATGGTCGTCTGATGTGGGTGCGATCTCGGCAGCGTGGCCGGTCAGCGCCAGGAAGACGTCGTCGAGCGTCGGGCGGCGCAGCGCGATGTCGTCGATCGTGATCTGGGCCTCATCTAGATCGCGTACAACCATCGCGAGGCCACGCGCCCCTCCTTGTGCGGGGACTGTGATCTTGCGTACGTGATCGTCAATGGCTGCGCTGCCACCAGCCGCGCCGCTGAGCACCTGCACCGCGCGGCCAATGTCGTCGCGGCTGTGCACCACCACCTCGATGCGCTCACCGCCAACCTGCGCCTTCAGCTCGTCGGCCGTGCCTCGGGCGATGATGCGGCCCTGATCGACGACGGCGATCGCGTGAGCCAGCTCATCCGCCTCCTCGAGGTACTGCGTCGTGAGCAGTAGGGTCACTCCCTCGCGCACCAGGCCGCGGATTACTTCCCACATCCCGAGGCGTCCGCGAGGGTCGAGCCCGGTGGTCGGCTCGTCGAGGAACAGGATTCGCGGCCGGCCCGTCAGCGCGCTGGCCAGGTCGAGCCGGCGTCGCATGCCGCCCGAGTAGGTTTTCACGACTCGATCCGCAGCGTCGGCGAGTCCGAACTGCTCGAGGAGGTCGTCTGCGCGACGACGGGCCTCCGCGCTGGCCAGCTGGTAGAGGCGGCCGAAAAGCCAGAGGTTTTCGCGGCCCGTGAGATTCTCATCGACTGCGGCGTACTGACCGGAGAGACCGATGACCCGGCGGATCTGCTGCGATTGCCGGACAACATCAAACCCAGCGACCGTGGCATGGCCTGCGTCGGGTCGCAGCAGCGTGGTCAGGATGCGGACGGTTGTCGTCTTGCCTGCGCCGTTCGGGCCAAGCAGCCCGAGCACGGTGCCT
>DATHDR010000015.1:0-4279 GCA_035318965.1 Verrucomicrobiia bacterium
GCTCGGTCGCCTCCAGCCCCACCTCGTTCATCTCGGCCAGGCCGCGGTCCGGTTGCATCCGGTAGCCCCACCCCGGCAGCTCGCTGACACCCCAGGAGATGGGGGCACCGGCCACCTTCGGTTTGCCGATCATCCGACCTCCTCCACGTGGACGGGCCGATGTTCTTTGAGAGAGCGGTCGGCGGCCAGGGCTACTGCCAGCGCCTGGCGTGCGTCGGTCACCGGGCTGGGGCTCTCGGCGCCGTCGTTGACGGCCTCGAGAAACGCATGCAGCTCCGCGCGGTATGCGGGCTCGAACCGGTGAGGAAAATCTTCATAACCCGGCACGGAATGAGGTTGGCCGCTCGGTTCGAGCGAGCGGAGCGGCGTGCGATCGTCCCATCCCACCGCCACGCTGTCGAGCAGGCCGAAGAGCTCCATCCTGACGTCGTATCCGCGGGGGTCGTTCCTCGTGGCGCTGACCAGGCCGAGGATCCCGCCCTCAAAACGCAGCAGGGCGCAGGCGGCGTCGACATCGTCATGCCGCGCGAAAAGGGGGCTGTTGGCCTCGCCATCCGCGTAGACCTCGGTCACCCTCCGGCCCAACACCCAGGCACCGATGTCGAAATCATGGATGGCGAGGTCTCGCCAGATCCCGCCTGAGGCCGTGACGTAAGCCTCGGGCGGTGGAGCGGGATCATGGGTGGCGAGCCGGACGACGTGAACATCACCGAGCGCCCCGGACTGAACCGCGTCCCTGGCCGCCCGGTATCCGGCGTCGAAACGACGCTGGAACCCGATCTGAACGAAGATGCCCGCCTGCCTGACGTGCTCGATCACCGCGTCGGTCGCGACCAGGTCGAGGGCGATGGGCTTTTCGCAAAAAACCGCCACCGAAGCGTCGGCGGCCATGTGAATCAGCTCGGCATGCGCAGGAGTCGCCGCCGCGATGACCAGCGCGTCCAGGCCGTAAGCAATGAGAGCTTGCGGGCTTTCCGCCTGCTCGGCGCCGACCGCCCGCGCCACCCCGGCCGCCCGCTCCTGGTCGGCGTCGACCACGGTCAGCCTCGTGACGAGAGGGCTGCCTTTGAGGCTGCGTGCATGCAGAGCGCCGATCCTCCCCGTCCCCACCAAGCCGACGTGCACGCGTACGCCTCCACATCCATAAGCTGCATTGGGAACGTTCCCACGGGAACGTTCCCGCAAGTATAATCCGCCAGGGATCGATGTCAAGCCAAAGCCGCGCAGGCGGACAAACTCACGAAGGCGGCCAAAAACGGCCGTCACGTCCGGCGACGATCATCGACGTCGCGGTCAAGGCCGGCGTATCGAAATCGGTCGTCTCGCGCGTGATGCGCGGCGAGGCCGCGGTCAGCAAGGCGAGCCGAGACGCAGTCGTCGCGGCGGCCGAAGAGCTCGGCTACCGCGCGAACGCCGTCGCGCGTAGCCTCGTCCAGCGTCGCTCGTACAACGTGGGCGTCATGGTCTCGGACCTGCACAACATCTTCTTCGCGGAGGTTCTGGACGGCCTCTACGCGGCGGCCGCCGAACGTGGCTACCGGACTTTGATCACCACCGGCAATCGCGATCCACTTGCGGAGGAGCGCGCGCTGGAGCAGCTACTTGAGCTGCGGGCCGACGGCATCGTGCTGGCAGGCGCCCGGCTGGCCGCCCACGTGGTTGGCGCAGCGGCTCGGTCGGTGCCGGTCGCGCTCGTGGGCAGCGATCTTCGGCTGCCAGAGGTGGACGTGGTGGTGGATGACGACTTTCGAGGGGCGGAGCTGGCCGTCGAGCACCTGGCGGGTTTGGGCCATCAGGACATCGCGCTGATCGACGGCGGCGAGGGCGCTGGGGCAGCGGAGCGTCGCGGCGGCTACCGCGCCGCGATGGCCAAGGCCGGCCTGGCTCGTCACGTCCGCATCGAGCCAGGAGACTTCACCGAGGGTGGCGGCTACGACGGCGCCCGACGGCTGCTGAAAGGCTCGCGGCGCCCGACGGCGATCTTCGCGAGCAACGATCAGTCGGCGGTCGGAGCGCTGAACGCGATCAACGAGGCCGGCATGAGGGTGCCTCAGGACGTCTCGCTGATGGGTTACGACAACACCGCGCTCGCCGCGCTACGCCACATCTCGCTCACCACGATTCACCAACCCCGCAACCAGATCGGTGAGATGGCGATGAGGGCTGTGGTCCGCCGGATCGAACATCCGGGATCCCCCGCCCGCCGGCACGTGCTGGCCCCGAAGCTAATCGTTCGCGAGACGACCGCCGCGCTAGCGAAGCGCTAGGGCGGGCCTGCGTTCGACCATCACCGCGGCAACCAGCGCAGCCAACAAAGCAGCGATCGCGTACGCGTAAAACGCCGCCTGGATCCCGGCCAGCGACCAGGCCAACCCGCCGAGGATGGGGCCGATGGTGATGCCGACGTTTTCGAACTCTCCGAACAGTCCCATGTAGAACGCGTGCCTGCGGCGCGGCATCGACTCTGCGATCCAGGCGGTCGCGGCCGGCCAGATCAGCGCTGCTCCGCATGCGCGCAGGGCGGCGCCCACGATGACCTGGGCAAAGCTGCCAGAGGTGGCATAGACGGCGAAGCCGATGGCTGACACGATGCCGCCGGCGATCATCGTGGGCTTGCGCCCCCAGCGGTCGGATGCATTGCCGCCAGGGACCAGCAGCACGCCTCCGATCAACCCCACCGCGAGCATCGCCGTCCCAGCGCTCGCGGCCGAGAGGTGCAGGTGCGTCGTGACGAGGAGCGGCAGCAAGGCGAGCTCGCCGCCGGCGCCGACCTGGACGAGCAGCACCATGGTGGCGGTCACCGCCAGGACGCGCACCACGCCGCCGCCCGCGCGTGACTCGTCCATCCGCGCCTGGTCGTCGGCCGTCCACTCGTCGCCATGCCCGTCACGCGAGTAACCCTTGAAGACCAGGATCACGAGCAGCGCCGAGAGCACGGGCAGGATGGCGCCGGCGAGCATGACGCTGCGGATCGGGAACCGATCGATCAGCAGCCCGCCCGCCCCCGCGCCGAGCGCCTCGGCGATGACCCACTGGGCAGACAGCAGGGCGAGACCGGTCGCGCGGAGCCGGCTGTGAAGCGCGGTCCCGACGTACGAGCGCGCGATGGGGCCGACCGCGACCATCATCCCTGACGCGACCAGATAGCTGACCGCGATCAAGAAGATCGAGTCGACGCGGGCCAGGACCAGGATGCAGCCCGCATACAGCAGCTGCGATACGACTAACGGTCCTCTGTACCCGACGCGATCAGCAAGGATGCCCCAGAACCATTCGAAGGCCAGCATCCCGAAGCCGTACATCGAAAGCGTCAATCCGATTTCGTTCGGCGTGGCGCGGAGCTGATGCAATTCGAGTGGGAGTGAGATCTGCAGCAGGCCCGTGGCCAGCGTGGCGAGACTGAGCGCGCCGATCAAAGCGCCGCTTCTGCTTCGTACCAGTGGCTCAGTGATGGGCTCGGTGATGGCCGGCATACGATAGGGCACACAATTGCGGCGTCGTGATGGAGGTTGATAAAGCTCCGCGCATCGGCGTCGTGACCGAGGCGTTTGCGAGCCGTCCGCTCGTCGAGGTCATGGACTGGCTGGTGGCTGAGGCGCCATCTGTCACCGACCTGGAGATCGGCACCGGCGGATACGCACCAACACGGCATTGCGACATGCCGCAGCTGATCAAAGATGCAGCGGCGCGAAAAGCGTGGCTGGGCGAAATCACGACTCGTGGACTCACGATCGGCGCCCTCAACGTATGGGGCAATCCGCTGCACCCCGACGAGGCCGTCGCGAAAAAGCACGACTCCGACCTACGCGACACGATCCGGCTCGCCGCCCAGTTGGGAGTAGATCGCGTCGTCGCGCTGGCAGGCTGCCCGCCCGGGGCGGAGGGTGACCGAACGCCGCACTTCGCCGGTGGAGGCTGGCTGCCCTATCTCGAGGGCATACACGATTCGCAATGGGAATCGTGGGTTGAGCCCTACTGGTCAGGCATTACGGAATTTGCCGCAGAGGAACACCCTCAGCTGCTGATCTGTCTCGAGCTTCACCCGGGCACTGTCGTCTACAACCTGGAGACCTTCAACCGGATCGCGGGCCTGGGCGATGCGATCGCCGCCAACATCGACCCGAGCCATTTCTTCTGGATGGGTATGGATCCGCTTGCGGTCGTGGCGCAGATCGGCGACCGCGCCGGGCACTGCCATGGAAAAGACGTCGTCTTCTCCAAGGACAACCTCGCCGTCAACGGCCTGCTCGACCGGCGCTGGCCGCGGCCGCCCGAAGCC
>DATHDR010000016.1:0-5634 GCA_035318965.1 Verrucomicrobiia bacterium
GGGCGACCACCGCCTCCCAGCGTTCAGGGTCGCGTTCGGTCAGCGCGGCTCTGACCTGTCCGATCGTCTGCGTCGCAAACAGGAGGCCGCCGCCGGGGTTGTCGAGGATCTCACGGGCGATCTCCAGCTGACGGCGAGCCCAGCCCACAAGGGAATCGCCGGGATGCGTCTCGATCTCCTTCGGGCGAAGCACTTCCATGCCAGATCTATTCTCGGCCAAGCGAGGTGAGCGCTTCGCCGGCCAGGCGGTATACGGTCCACTCGCTGTTCGGCCTGGCTCCCAATCGCTCGTAGAAACCGATCGCGTCGCGGTTCCAGTCGAGCACGGACCACTCGAGCCGGCCGCAGCCTCGCTCCACCGCGATTGTCGCGAGCCGCTGCAGCAGCGCACGGCCGATGCCGCGTCCTCGGTACTCCGGGACCACAAAGAGGTCTTCGAGGTAGATCCCAGGCAGCGCGAGGAAGGTCGAGAAGTTGTGAAAGAAGAGCGCGAAGCCAACTGGCGCTTCGCCGTCTTCGGCGAGCAGCGTTTCCGCGTAACGCTCCGAGCCGAAAAGATTCTTCGCGAGCAGCTCCTCGGTCATGGTGACCTCCTGTTCGAGCTTTTCGTATCGCGCCAGCCCGCGGATCAGGTCCGCGATGACAGGCACGTCCGCTGCCTCGGCGGGCCGGATGACCAGGGTCACTTGGGGCGGTCGCGCAGGCGAAAGACAAAACGCATCGCACCATGAGTATCCGAGAAGCTGGCGATCTTGTTGTCCACGAGGCCCGCGGCCAGGCCCGCCTCGATGAGGTCGGTGTCCCGCAGCGCGCTGCGACCTCCCTTGGGCCTCACCACCCAGATCGCCCCGTTCGGCTCGATCCAGGACTTGACCTCCTTGAGGCGCTTCAGGTCGGGCAGCTCGCTGGCGCCCATGAACACAATGTCGACGGGCTGTAAAGGACGGCCCTGGACGATG
Organism: Verrucomicrobiia bacterium; assembly: GCA_035318965.1. Lineage (GTDB taxonomy): Bacteria > Chloroflexota > Dormibacteria > Dormibacterales > Dormibacteraceae > Palsa-870. The sequence continues at coordinate 960 of DATHDR010000016.1, forward strand.
TCGGACGTCCGGCTGCGCAGCAGCGTGACGAAGTTGGGATCGTCCAGGTCGACGATCGCCACCTTCGATCCCGGCTTCACGCCCAGCTTGTCAAGCAGCGGGCGGGTGGACGCAACGTCCGGGCTCAGACCTGCTCTTCCTCGACGCCGGCGCCTCGCACAGCGCTGAAGACGATCAATCCGACGAGCCAGCCCGCATAAGCGCCGGCGACGGTGAGCACGATGATCGGTACGAAGGGCGTCACGCCGAGCCGGCTGGACAGCAGGAATCCGAGCGCTGTGAAGGCTCCGAAGACAAATGCTCCCGCGATTCCGCCGGCTGTGGCGCCGGCGACAACCGCGAATGTGATCCGGCTCTTCAGGCTTCGATCACCTGCAGGTCGTCGACCGCACCGTCGACGGTCCCGTTGTAAAGGTGGTTGAACATGAAGCGGGTCTTCGGGTGGCGCTTCTTCAACGCCTCCGCGTGCTCCCAGCTCATGTGGCTGAATACGTCGCCCGGGCCCGTTGCCTCGACGATTGCGATGTCAGCTCCCTTCACCAGCTCGTCAAGCGGGGCCGTCGGCTCGGTGTCGCCGGAGTAGGCGAGGATGCGGCCGTCGACCCAGATCCGGTATCCATTGCTCCCGCTGGTGCCATGGTCCAGCTTGATGGTTTCGTACCTGTAACCGGCCACCTTGCCCGCTGGCTTGGCGACCTCGTAGCGGACGTTGAAGCGAGGCTGCATCACCGGCTTCCAGTCGACACCCCAGCTCACCTCCCAGAGTGCCTCGAGCCTCTCCTGAATTCCAGCCGGGCCGACGAACGTGATCGGCCGCTGATCGACGAAGACGCGGTAGAGCACGAACGGGGGGAGTCCGAGCGTGTGGTCGCCGTGGAAGTGGGTGAGGAAGACCACGTCGATGGCGCCGGCGTCGACCCCGACGCGGCTCATGTGCGGAAGCAGCGGCGCGCCGCCATCGAGAAGGAGGCGGCCGTTCACCACCACGGCCCCGTTGTAGCGCTCCAGCGAAAACGCTGAACCGGTACCGAGGAACGCGAGCGTTACGCGATGGTTACCGATGGGTTCAGGTACACGTCCTGAATTGCGTGTAGTAACTCCACTCCCTCCTTCATCGGGCGCTGAAACGACTTCCGGCCGCTGATCAGGCCCATGCCGCCGGCGCGCTTGTTGATCACGGCGGTGCGCACAGCCTCTTTCAAGTCTGCGGCGCCGCGTGACTCACCGCCCGAGTTGATGAGGCCTGCTCGTCCCATGTAGTTGTTGATGACCTGATAACGGCACAGGTCGATCGGGTGGTCGGAGGTCAATTTTTCGTAAACGATCGGCGAGGTCTTGCCGAACCCGATGGCCTCGAAGCCCCGGTTGGTGTCGGGCAGCTTCTGCTTGATGATGTCGGCCTGGATCGTGACGCCCAGGTGGTTGGCCTGGCCGGTCAGGTCGGCCGCGGTCTCGTAGTTGACGCCGTCCTTCTTGAATGCGTTGTTGCGGACATAGCACCACAGCACCGTCGCCATCCCGAGCTCGTGCGCCGCGTGAAAGGCGACCGCGATCTCCTGCAGCTGGCGGTCGGACTCAGCCGACCCGAAGTAGATGGTGGCGCCCACCGCCACCGCGCCCATGTCCCAGGCCTCCTTCACGGTGCCGAAGAGGATCTGGTCGTAGTGGTTCGGGTAGGTGAGCAGCTCGTTGTGGTTCAGCTTGCAGATGAAGGGAATGCGGTGTGCGTAGAGCCTGGCGACCGAACCGAGCACCCCAAATGTCGAGGCGACGGCGTTGCAGTCGGCCTCGATTGCGAGCTCGACGATCTTGGCGCTGTCGAAGTAGATCGGGTTGGGGGCGAAAGAGGAGCCGGCTGAGTGCTCGATGCCCTGGTCGACAGGCAGGATCGAAACGTAACCAGTGCCGCCGAGCCGCCCGCGGTCCAGGATCGACTGGAGGCTGCGCAGCACTCGCGTGGGCCGGTCGCTGTCCTTCCAGACCCGATCGACGAAGTCGGGCCCGGGTAGGTGGAGCTGCTCCTTGGGTACGGTTTTGCACTTATGCTCGAGCAGGTTTCGGGCATCCGCCCCAAGCGCCTCCTCGAGCTTTTCCAGCGAACCCCTGGCGACTGTAGCCATCAAAGCCCCTTACACACTGAATTAGCATCCTACGCAGGGACGCGTAGGCGCCCGCGTCACTCTATAGTGCGCCGATATGACTGAGCGGGCCAGTGATCTCCTGACCGAGCTTGCGGACAGGCTGTCCGACAAGGCGGGCGAGAGCGGCATGGTGGCGGCGGAGTCGGTCCGGGCGATCGAGCCGGAGCTCCTCCGGCAGCACAAGGACGGCTCGGTCGACGAGCTGGTCAAGACCTCGGTCGCATTCCTGGAGATTCTTTTCCGCTCGCTGCGGCCAGACTCGAAGGTGCCCTGGAACGAGTACTACACCGTGGCCAGGGAGGCTTCCCGCCGCTACGCCGAGAAGGGCGTCCCGCTGGAATCCCTGATGGAGGGCCTGGCGGTGTTTCGCCGGTCGGTCATCGCCCGGGTGACCGACGAGGTGGGCGCCAGCGAGTACGCCGACGAGGTCCTCCTCCTGGCGCAGAGCCGCCTGGGAGACGTGATCGAGCACCTCAACTCGAGCTTCATCCGTGGCTATCTCGACTACACAGAGACCCGGCATCGCGCCCGGCAGACCGAGCTCCACGGCCTGTACCACATCGCCAGCGCCCTCGGCCGCTCTCTGGACGTGACCGAGATCGCCGAGGTCGGCCTGCGTGAGACGCTCAAGGTGCTCGGCCTGCAAGCTGGAGCCGTCTGGGTCCGCGAAGGCGCCCGGCTGAAGCTGGCCAAGACGATCGGTATGCAGCCGGGGGAAGAGGAGGAGTTCTCCGAGTCCGGGCGTTCAGGCCAGGTCAAGGTGGTCGAGGTGTCCTCGGGACCGGCGGAGTCTCGTGTCGACCGGATCGCCGGCGAGTGGAGCGCGATCCGCGCGGAGCTGCGGACCAAGGGTGTGCTGCTCGGCGCGATGACGGTGGCGACCAGACTGCCCAGGACCTTCGAGTCCAGCGACCTCGAGTTCGTGGCCGCGGTCGCAGACCAGATCGCTGTCGCGCTCGATCGCGCCCGCGAGCACACCCGCGAGGCGAGGACGGACTACCTGACCGGGCTGGCCAACCGGCCTGAGTTTGAACGCGCGATCGACCGCGCGGTTGCCGCCGCACAGCGGCACAAGCGCCGGCTGGCGCTGATGATGCTCGACCTTGACAACCTCAAGGAGATCAACGACACACAGGGCCACCACGTCGGCGACGAGGCGATTCGTCTCCTGGCGCAGGAGCTTCAGCGTGCGGTTCGTGCGACCGACACATGCGGGCGCCTCGGTGGCGATGAGTTCGGCGTGGCCATGCCGGACGCCGACGAACACGACGCCCGCGAGGTGGGTACTCGCGTCCGCCAGTCGCTCGAGGAGCTGAACCGCGCGAACAAGGTGCCGGTGCCGGTCGCGTTCAGTCTCGGGATCACAGCCTGGAGGCCGGGCATGGACTGGCAGGCGATGTACCAGGTGGCGGACAAGGCGCTTTATGTCGACAAGCGCCGGCGGCAGGCAGGACGCAAAAAGCTCGGCGAGGCCCGGGTCTGACACCAGTCTCGGACGGGGCACCTTCCGGCAAGATCCTCGACGCCGGTTTCTTCGATCGTGAAACCGTGGCGGTCGCGCGCGATTTGCTGGGCAAAGTGCTCGTCCGCGAGGTGGATGGGCGCAAGCTGTGGGGCCGCCTGGTCGAGGTCGAGGCTTACATGGGACCCGACGATCTCGCGGCCCACTCCTCCGGCGGCAGGCGAAGCCCTCGCAACGAGGTCATGTATGGGGCGCCTGGACATGCCTACGTCTACTTCACGTACGGCATGCACCACTGCCTGAACTTCGTCACCCGCCCGATCGGCGTGCCGCAGGCCGTGCTCGTCCGCGCGCTCGAGCCGGGCCCCGGTGTCGGGCGGTGTGGAGGTCCTGGCCTGGTGTGCCGAGCGCTCGACATCGATCGCGCACTGAACGGCGTACCGCTCGCTCCACCGAACCTCTATGTGGTCGATGACCGCGCGCCCAAGCGGCGCATCGTCGCGACGCCTCGGATCGGCATCTACAACTCAGGCGACTGGCAGGAACGCCCGCTGCGGTTCTGCTGGGACTCGCCGCACCTCTCCCGGCCGATCCCGACAGCCTCTAAGCGCTAGGGCCAGTCAGGCTTCGCCGGCGCCAGGCGATCCAGCTTCTTCCAGTCAGCGCGCACCGGCACGAAGACGTCGACCACGGTGCATCCATCCTTCCCCGCGACCGCCTCGTGGGGAACGTCGCTTGGAATGGTGTATGTGTCGCCGGGATGCAGTTCGCGCTTCTCGCCCCCGATGGTCATGGTGATGATTCCCGTGATGACAAAGCCGAGCTGCTCGTTCTCGTGATGGTGCTCGGGTGAGACCGCGTCGGGGTCGAGCTCGACGACTGCCATGCTTACCCGCTCGCCTTCAACCGTGCGAGCCCTTATGCCCTCACGCAGCGCGTGAGGGCTGATGTCGCGCAGCGACTCGAACGTCTTTGGATCGGCCTGCTTCATTCGATCACCCGGTCGATGATCGTCGCGGTGCCGAGCCCGCCGCCGCAACACATCGTCTCGAGCCCGTAGCGAAGGTCGCGG
>DATHDR010000017.1:0-5572 GCA_035318965.1 Verrucomicrobiia bacterium
GACACCTGCTCGAGGACCTCATAGAGAGCCAGGATCTGCGGCCAGTCCGTTTCGCCGGCGGTACGTGCCTCGTCGTGGACGGCTGCGATGGCCGCCTGCAGCTGGTATGGACCAACCGGCACCTTGCCGAGCGTGCGGGTCAGAAGCTCGACGCCTTCTGCGATCTGGGCTGAGTTCCAGAGGTCACGGCTCTGGTCGTCGAGGGGAACGAGCCAGCCGTCCTTATCGGTTCGGGCCGCCCGGCGCGCGTCTGTGAGCAGCATGAGCGCCAGCAGGCCGGCGACCTCACCCTCGTCACTCATGAGCTGGTGCAGCATGCGGGCGAGCCGGATGGCCTCGGTGGTGAGGTCCGCCCGATGGAGAGTCGGGCCCGAGGTCGTCGTGTAACCCTCGTTAAAAACGAGATACAGCACCTGCATGACCACACGCAGGCGGTCCGGCCGCTCCGCCTCCGGTGGGAGCTCGAATCGCATGCCTGCGGCCTTGATGCGCTCTTTGGCCCTGCTGATCCGCTGGGCCATGGTGGCTTCCGGGACCATGAAGGCCCTGGCGATCTCCGCGCTGGTCAAACCACCGACTGCGCGCAGCGTGAGCGCGAGCTGCGAGGGCACGGAGAGCGAGGGATGGCAGCAGAGGAACAGGAGCGTGAGGGTGTCGTCCTGCTCGTTGGCGGGACGGTGGCTGGGCAGGTCGAGGACGGCGGCGGCCTCCTCTCGCTGCTGCCGCGCGCTCTCGCTTCGCCATGCGTCGATGAGGCGTCGCGAGGCAACGGTCAAGAGCCACGATCGAGGGTTGTCGGGCACGCCGTCGGCGGCCCATTGCTTTGCGGCGGCGAGGAGCGCTTCCTGCACGGCGTCCTCGCACGCGTCGAACTGCGCGTGCCGCCGTATGAGGGTGCCGAGGACCTGCGGCGCAAGCTCGCGCAGCAGGTCCTCGATTGCCGGCTGTGTCCTCAAAACTCCGGCGGCGCGTCCATGACCTGGCGCACTTCGATCGGCTGCTTGACGAAGGCGACGATCTTCGAGGCGATCTCAATCGCGCGCGCCTCGCTTTCCACATCGACGATCCAGTAGCCGACGAGCGATTCCTTGGCTTCGGCGAAAGGTCCGTCGGTGGGCACCGGGATGCCGTTCTTGATGCGCACCGTCTTGGCCTGGCTTCCGTCAGCCAGTCCCTCGTTGCTGACGAGCTCGCCGGACTTCCTGAGGTCCTCGTCGAGCTTCGTCATGAACTGGATCATCTCCAGCATCCACTCTTTGCCCATCGCTGCCAGGCCGGCCTCGGCAGATCCGAACGTCATGATCATGTACTTCATCTCAGCAGCTCCATGTGATTCGGCGCCTCAAAATGGGCGCTCTCATCCGCAGGTCGGAGCAGCCGCCCCGTTCTCTACATCGCCGCTCAGGATTCTTCCTTGCCGGCCTCTTCTTTGCCTCGTTTGGCGAGCTCGGCCACCACGGCCGGGTCGGCCAGCGTGGTGGTGTCGCCGAGCGGGCGGTTCTCCGAGACGTCACGTAGGAGGCGCCGCATGATCTTGCCGGAACGCGTCTTGGGCAGCTCGGGCGTGAAGACGATGTTGGCCGGGGCGGCGAACTTTCCGATCACCTTACCGACGTGGTCGCGCAGCTCGCGGAGCATCTCAGGCGAGCCCTCGCGACCGCCTTTCAAGGTGACGAAGGCGACGATGGCCTGGCCGGTCTGTGGGTCGTTTCGTCCCGCGACCGCGGCTTCGGCCACCGCCGGGTGGCTGACCAGCGCGCTCTCGACCTCGATGGTCGAGATTCGATGGCCGGACACGTTCATCACGTCGTCGACCCGGCCGAGAAGCCAGAAGTCTCCGTCCTCGTCGACCCGCGCACCGTCTCCGACGAAGTAGGTGTCCTTCCAGCGGCTCCAGTAGGTCTTTTCGTAGCGCTCAGGGTCGCCGTAGATGCCGCGCAGCATTGCCGGCCACGGCTTTCGGATGACGAGGTAGCCGCCACCGCCGGGCGGGACTTCCTTGCCGGCCTCGTTGTAGACCGCTGCGTCGACGGTGGGAAAGGGCTTGGTCGCAGAGCCGGGCTTGAGCGTGGTGATGCCGGGCAGCGGCGTGATCAGGATCATGCCCGTTTCGGTTTGCCACCAGGTGTCGACCACCGGCGTGCGGTTGCCGCCGATGTGCTCGCGGTACCACACCCACGCTTCCGGATTGATCGGCTCGCCGACCGAGCCGAGCACGCGCAGCGAGGTCAAGTCGTGCTTCTGTGCGTATTCGGGTCCCCACTTCATGTGGGTTCGGATGGTCGTCGGTGCGGTGTAGAGGATGTCCGGCTTGTAGCGCTCGACGATCTTCCACCAGCGATCCTTGTCGGGAAAATCCGGCGTGCCCTCATAGACGATGCCGGTGGTGCCGTTGGCCAGCGGGCCGAAGACGATGTAGCTGTGCCCGGTCACCCAGCCGATGTCCGCCGCGCACCAATAGATCGAGTTCGGCTTGACGTCGAAGATGTAGTGGTGCGTGGTCGCGACGCCGACCATGTACCCCGCTGTGGTGTGGATGATGCCCTTGGGCTTGGCAGTGGTGCCGCTCGTGTAGAGCAGGTAGAGGAGGTCTTCCGAATCCATCGGCTCGCAGGGGCATGACTTCGGGTCGTCGCTCTCGCCTTTCAGCACGTCGTGCGCCCAGACGTCCCGGCCGTCGTTCATCGCGATGTCGCCGCCCGTCCGCTTGACGACGAGGCAGGTCTTGACCCCAGGCGATTCATCCAGCGCCGCGTCCGCGTTGGCCTTCAGCGGTACGCGGTTGCCGCGCCTCCAACCTTCGTCTTGCGTGATCAGAAGCTCGCATTCCATGTCGTTCAAGCGCCCGGACAGCGCCTCGCCGCTGAAGCCTCCGAAGACGACGGTGAAAGGCGCGCCAAGGCGGGTGCAGGCGAGCATCGCGACAGGGAGCTCGGGGATCATGCCCATGTAGATGCCGATGTGGGTGCCCTTCTTGACGCCGAGCTTCTTCAGGCCGTTGGCGAACCTCACCACGTCGCGCTGCAGCTCGGCGAAGGTGATCTCGCGCCGGTCGCCCTCAGGCTCGCCCTCCCAGAAGTAGGCGATCCTGTCCTTGCCGCCGCGCTCGACGTGCCGGTCGACGCAGTTGTAGCAGACGTTCAGCTTGCCGCCCATGAACCACTTGGCATAGGGCGGTTTCCATTCGTAGAGCTGCTTCCAGGGCTCGAACCAGGAGATTCGCTCGGCTTCCTTGGTCCAGAACTCGTCGAACCCGCGTTCGTAGATGTCCGGCTTCGCGTTGGCCTGGCGGCTGAACTCGGGAGGCGGCGGATAGCGCCGGTTTTCGACCTGCATGGTCTCGATCGCGTGGCCATCGGACCGGCTTTCGCTCATCTCCACTCCCCCGATTGAAATTCGGTTGCTAATGCAAGCTTAAGCCCCTGCCCGGCGCTACTCTTTGCAGCCGGGCCTGGGGTCGGTTTTCCATGATTTCGGCCAGGCCGAAGGGATAAAGCGGTGCAAGCAGGCATCGTTGGGTTGAGGGGAGCGATCACCGCCGCCTGGGAGGACGACCTCCGTGCGGTGCGGCAGGATCGCTACGACACGACGACCGGGAAAGAAGCGCTGGCGTTCATCCAGCGCTGCTACTCGCTCGTGTCCGACCTCAGGGCTCCGATCCAGAAGGCATGGGGCCTGGGCGGTCACGTGCATGTGGCGGACAGCCCGGACTTGAACGGGCCGGGGCCGCGCGTTTCGCAGACGCGCATCAAGCTGCGCAACCATGGCGACCTCGTCGCTGTCGAGGCCTTCACCTATACGGACGGAACCGCCAAGCACAACCCCTCGCTCGGGTTGGACCGCGAGATCAGGGTCGCGGGCACGGGTGCGCTCATGTTCGTGCAAGAGGTTTACCGGACGTCGGCCGATTTCCTCCAGGTGGCGCTCAACCTCGACCTTGCGCTCAACGGATCCGCATGGCTCTATGAGCAGTTGGTGGCGAATCATTTCGTCGCCACCGGGAACTGGCTGCCGGTTGGCGAGGTGTATCAGCGCGCGACGCGGGAGTTCTCTGTTGAGGACAGCTTTGAGCGCGTCGTGGCGATGTTCGGGGCGCCGGTCGAGAGCAACGGCTCAAACGGAGCTCACGACGCGGGGACCGAGATGACACTGACTGTCGAGCAGCTGCACCGATATCAAAAGACGCAGGCCGACCTCGAAGCTTTTGTGCAGGCAGTCCGCATGGCCGTCGTCGCGGACCAGGAGAACCGCCGGCTCACGAGCGAAGAGGTGGCCAGGGAGCTGAGCCTCGACGAGCTCTCCACCATCAAGCTGGGCCGGCTCCTGGCGATGTCGCCCGAAGTGTGCCGCGAGGGTGAGTTCTCCGCCGACTTCGGGACCTGGAGCTTTCTCCCGTCCTACAACGTTCACTTCTTTCGGCGTGCCGGCACGATCGACGAATACGTCGTCGTTGCGGCAGGCATCAGCTCAAAGGCCGAGGCTGACCACGCTCGCGGCTCACGTCCGCCAGCTCCCCTTGGCGTCGAGACCTCCAACTCGATGCCGGATGGCATCGTCACGTTCCTGATGACCGACGTCGTCGAGTCCACCGCACTCTGGATCCAGGGTCGTGCACAGATGTACTCGGTGATGAGGCGGCACGATCAGCTGCTAGCAGCCGCGATTGAATCAAACGGCGGGATCGTGCTCAAGGAGCGAGGAGAGGGCGACAGCTTTTTCGCTGTCTTCTTGCGGGCCACCGATGCGGTCATCGCGGCCCTCGAGGGGCAGAAAGCGATCCTCGCGGAGCCATGGAGAGACGAGATTCGCATCCGCGTGCGAATGGCCGTCTTGACAGGGGAGGCCGACGCGCAGGACCGCGACTATCGATCGCCTGCCGTCAACCGCTGCGCCAAGCTGCGCCGTCGAGCGGTGGGCGGCCAGGTCCTCGTGTCGGAGACCACGTACTCGATCGTGGCGGACATCCTTCGTGACGACGTCCAGCTGGTCAGCGTGGGCAAGCGCCGGCTCGAGGGCCACGAGCGTCCCGAAGAGATCTACGTGCTCCAGCATCCCGACGTGCTGCTCGAGGCGGTGGTCGCCCAAGACGAAGTTCTCGCTTAGCGGAAGCTATTGGCGGGATGAGGCGTTGAATTGGATTCAGTGGAACGGGTGAGCGAGAAACCGAGCCGGGCGGGAATCGACCGCTTCTCTGTGATCCTGGTCGCGGTCGCGGCGGTCATGTGGGTGTCCGACGCGTACTTCCGAAACCAGCTGATCAAGCACTTGAGCCCGACGCAGATCGTCGTCGCCGAAGACGCCCTCATCGCGCTGTTCTTGCTGCCCGTGCTGATCCGCAGCTGGCATGAGGTTCGCGGGCTTGGGACGCGAGGGTGGATAGCGGTAGGCCTCATCGCGGTGGGCGCGCAGTCGCTGGCGACGATCCTGTTCACGGCCTCGTTCTCGTATCAGATCTACGCCGAGACCCTGGTGCTTCAGCAGACGCAGCCGCTGATCGCCATCCTCCTGGCCTGGATCGTGCTGGGCGAGCGGCGGCGACCGTGGTTCTGGCCGGCTGCCGGAGTGGCATTGG
>DATHDR010000018.1:0-2181 GCA_035318965.1 Verrucomicrobiia bacterium
CCGCCCTGGAGATCATGGCTGAGTAGTTCCGCTCCGACCAGAGGTCCGGGTGGATGGTGACCCGAAGCCAGCCGAACCGCTCCGGCACGTTCTCCCAGAGTTCGTGACCCGCGGCGAGGAATGCGACTGCGGCGCCATCCCGCATGGCGACCAGGCGCGTGGTTGCCTCGTTCGACGACCGTAGAGTCCACCAGAACCGCAGCATCTCCGGGTCGCGTGGGTCGTCCGGGTCTCGCGCGAGCTCGAGATTGGCCACGACCGGCGCATCTTCCAGCGTCGCCGGGCGCAGGTCTAGCTCCAGTGCGTGGGAAGCGGGCATGGCAGAGGAGAAGGGTAATCTCTGCGCGGTGATTGCTCGCCGAGTCCTGAGGCTTCCCGGCATGAAGGCGCCCGGCTCCATCCATCGCCTGGCCCTGTCACCCGTGTGCTGGGGGATCAGCGACGTGCCCGGCTGGGGGCACCAGCTCGACCCGGAGCGAGTGCTCTCCGAAGTTGCAGCTGTGGGAGAAGGTGCGGTCACCGCAGGGCCGCCGGGATTTCTCCCCGACAGGAGCGATCAGGCGAAACCCATGCTCAAACGTCACCGCCTGAGCCTGGTGGCAGGCCAGGTTCACGCCATCCTTCACCACGAAGACATCCGAGGCTCCGAGCTGGCCCACATCGACGGGCATGCGCACTGGCTGTCGGTCCTCGGCGCCGACACCCTGGTGCTGGCGGCGATACCTCAGCGCGCGAGCGGAGCGCAGCATGGGGCGGTCCTGTCCGGCGCCGAGTGGGCGCACCTGCTCAACTCGATCGGGTCCGTCCAGCACGTGTGCGCCCGCCACAAGCTGCGCCTGGCCGTGCAGCCGCGGTTTGGCAGCACCATCCAGGGGCCTGAGGACGTCGAGCGCCTGCTCGTCGGGTCCGAGGCAGGCATCTGCCTCGACATCGGGCACATGATCCTCTCGGGGGGGGATCCGATCGAGGTGCTCGAGCTGGCCGCGGGCCGCATCCAGCACGTGCATCTGAACGACCTCGACGCCGAGCTGGCGAAGCAGGTGCGCGAGCACGACGAGGATTACAACGACGCGGTCAGCCTCGGTCTTTTCAAGCCGCTGGGCGAGGGCATGGCGCGGGTGGATCGAGTCGTCGAAGGCCTGCGAAGCTCGAAGTACCGAGGGTGGTACACGCTCAGGCAGGAGACGAGGCTCGCCTCACCTGACGACCGGCCGCTCGGGCGCATCAGCCGCTCGCTGGAATACCTGCTGCCGCTGCTGTCTTAGATTCGGCGCCCTGTCGCCGACCAGTAGGGCTCGCGGATTTTTCGCTTGAGCAGCTTGCCGGCCGCGTCGCGCGGCAGCTCCTCAACAAAGTCGATCGAGCGTGGCTTCTTGTAGCTCGCCAAGCGCTCGGCGCAGAACGCGGTCAGCTCGCCCTCGGTGACCGTCGCGCCATCCGCACGCAGCTGCACGACCGCCTTCACCGATTCGCCCCACTGCTCATCCGGCACGCCGATCACCGCCGCGTCGAGCACCGACGGATGCGCGTGAAGGACAGCCTCGATCTCGGCGGGATAGATGTTGACGCCCCCTGAGATGACCATGTCGATCCGGCGGTCGCAGACGTAGTAGTAGCCTTCCGCGTCTCTATACGCGACGTCGCCGACGGAGAAGAAGCCGTCATGCAGGCTCTTCCCGGTGGCGTCCGGACGCCGGTAGTACTCGGCGAGCCAGCTGTTGCGAACCATGAGCTCGCCAGGCTCGCCGTCCGGGACGTCTTCGCCCGCGGTGTCGACCAGGCGAATCTCCTGGCCCGGAACCGCCGTGCCGCATGACCCGGGCTTGCGGAGCTGGTCCTCGGGCCTGAGCACCGTGTTGATGCCGGTCTCGGTGGCGCCATAGAACTCCCACAGCACCTTGCCGAAGACCGCCTCGGCGCGAACCTTCAGCGCGTATGGACACGGTGCAGCGCCCAGGATCAACGCGCGCAGAGATGAGACGTCTCGCGGCTTTTTCTGCTGGGCGTCCACGAGTCGCTGCAGAAGAGTGGGTGCGAGGAACACGGTGGTCACGCGATGTCGCGCGATTGCGTCCAGAGCTCCATCCGCCTCGAACTTCGGCTGTGTGACCACCGTCGCACCGAGGACCTGGTGCAGCGCGGAGAAAAACGAAACGGCGCTGTGATAGCCGGGTCCGCACA
>DATHDR010000019.1:0-4153 GCA_035318965.1 Verrucomicrobiia bacterium
CAGGGTGTTCTCGTAGGCGAGATATGCACCCGCGCCCGTCAGCACCACGAGCACCGCAAGGCCGGCAGCGATCCAGCCTCGACGGGAAAATCGTGTGGGGCGGCGTGAGCTGCGCCTGATGGGCGGGTCCGGCGGAGACGCTGGCTCGATCTCTGGGAGCGACGTGGATATGGACAACGGGCCGCTGGGATTATCTCAGAAGTTCGCCGCCTGAGGGCTTCAGCGCGCGCAGGTAGGGGAACGTGTAGATGCCGGTCGCGTGGCCGCTGTCGAAGGCGATCTGCAGCGCGTACTGGCCTACCAGCACGACATCTTTGATCCGGAGCTCTTCGGGGTTTAGGGCACTGACCCTCGCGAGCCGCCCGGGTGCGCCTGCCTCGCCCCGACATTCGGCGCACGGGCATGCCCATCGCAGCTGTTCACCGGAGTAAGAGACCTTGTGTCCGTCCTCCCACGTGATCTCCATCACCTGGCGCGCGCGGTCGACATCGACGTTGACCGGAAACGGATCTGGATCTTGCAGCGGTGGGTCTCTTAGTGGACGTTGATGACGGGCAGCTGTCGAAACGATTGGATCGACGTGCGCGCCGCGACCTGCGAGGCGATGTATTCGAACGCCTTGGCGCCGGCCGAGTCGGGCCGCGAGATGACAATCGGTGTGCCACTGTCCGCGTCCTCGCGAATGCCCTCCTCGAGAGGCACGGCGCCGAGGAATGGAACGCCGAGCCGCTTGGCGGCCGTCTCGGCGCCGCCGTGACTGAAGATCTCGTGGCGGTGTCCGCAGCTCGGGCAGATGTACCAGCTCATGTTCTCGATGAGGCCAAGCGGCGTGACGTTTAGCTTCCGGAACATCTGCAGCGCCTTGACCGCAATGTCGGTGGCCACGTCCTGCGGCGTGCATACGATCGCGACACCGGTCAGCGGCACGGCCTGGGCGAGCGTGAGAGAGGCGTCGCCGGTGCCGGGTGGAAGGTCGATCACCAGGTAGTCGAGGGAGCCCCAGTCGACCTGGACCATCATCGCTTCGATGGCCTTGCCGACCATCGGGCCGCGATAGATGGTGGGTTGCTCGCCAGGATAGATGTGGCCGAACGACATCAGCTTCAGCCCGTGGGCCTCGACGGGACGAAGCCGGCCGTTGACCTGCTCGGGCACGACCCTGGAGCCGGTCATCGCGGGAACCGAAGGTCCGTAGATGTCGGCGTCGAGCAGGCCGACCTCGGCACCGCTCTTGCGCAGCGCCGCGGCGAGGTTGACCGCGACGGTCGACTTGCCGACTCCGCCCTTGCCCGAGGCGACAGCGATCGTCTGCTTCACACCGGGCAGGATCTCCGAGGGTTTCGGCCTCATGAACGCGGGCCGCACGTTGGCCGTCATGCGCACGTCGACGCCGGTCACGCCAGGGATCTCTCCGACGAGGTCTTGCGCCTGGGACTTGAAGCGGTCGCGCACGGGGCAGGCGGGAGTCGTGAGCTCGAACGTGAAGCTGACCTTGCCCTGCGGGCTGACCTCGAGCTCCTTGATCATGCCGAGGCTCACCACGTCTCGGCCGAGGTCGGGGTCCTGGATGTGAGCCAGCACCTGGAGCACCTGCTGGGAGGAGGGGACTGCCATCGTCACGGCATGTTACCGGTAGTCGAGAGCGTGCTCGTTGGCGCACCGGTGGCCCCAGACGTGCGGAATTCCTGGCCTAATTTCAGAATTCATGCGCGGTCGCGACGCATTGCCGGTTCTCCAGGCGGATTGCCGCGCCTGCCACATATGCGTGGACCAGGGCATCATCCAGGAGGCGAACCCAACATTCGAAGGGCGGTGGGGCGCGCCATTCTTTCTCGTCGGCCAGGCTCCAGGTCCCGTGGAGCGCGAGTCACGCCGACCCTTCTCAGGCCGCGCCGGGAAGGAGCTTGACCGGTGGATGGTCCGCGCCGGGTTTGAAAGCGCGGAAGAGTTCCGGCGCCTCACCTACATCGCTGCGCTGATGCGCTGCTTTCCCGGGCGCAACCGCGCCGGGAGCGGTGACCTGAAGCCGCCGCCGGCCGCGGTCTCCAACTGCGCGCACTGGCTCGATGCGGAGCTACGCATCTTGAAGCCCAAGGTCCTGATCCTCGTCGGGCAGCTGGCCATCGTTCGCTTTCTTGGGCCCGGACGACTCGAGGATCGCGTCGGTCGCCGTTTCGGTGACCGGCCGGTGATGGTTCCGCTGCCTCATCCCTCGGGGCAGAGCCGCTGGCTCAACGATCCGGACAACCGCGAGCGCCTTGCGTCAGCGCTTGCGCTTCTCGGCACGCTCCGGTCCAATAGCAAAGTCGAAAAACGATGAACAAACAACAGACCAAGTACCTGCTCGTCTACTACGGCGGAGGCATGCCCGAGGGCGTATCCGCGCAGGCTCGTGTCATGAAGCAGTGGGCGACCTGGTACGCGAAGCTCGGCGCTGCGATCGTCGACGGTGGCCACCCGTTTTCCGGAGCGGTCAACAAGATCAAACCTGGCGGCATCGTCGCCAAAGGACCGATCGGCCAGCGCGCGTCGGGCTACAGCATCGTCGAGGCGGCATCCCTCGAAGCTGCGACGAAGATGGCCAAGGGCTGCCCCATCCTGAGGAGCGGAGGGCAGGTCGCGGTCTACGAAACCTTCAACGCGATGTGACCCTTCACGGATAAGACGTGCCTGCGTTTTTTGCGCGACGTGAAGGTGATAGGGCCGTGATCGAGGGCGGCGACGCGCGCCATCTCGCGCGGTCGCTGCGGGCTCGGGTGGGGGAGGAGATCGAGGTCATCGACCCCGCCGGCTTCATGCTCACCGTGCGGCTTGACGCCGTCTCACCGGACCACATCGAGGGAGCCGTCGTCTCGGAACGACCACACCAGCCGGAGCCGGCGGCAAAAATCACGATCGCCGCCGCCAATCTCCCGGCTCCGGCGCTCGAGCTCGTGCTGTCGCGCTGTACCGAAGCAGGCGCTTTCGCCTTCCTTATCGTCCAGGCCGACCGCAGTGTCGCCCGTGGCGCCAAGCGCGAGCGCTGGCAGACGATCTGCCGCGAGGCAGCCATGCTCGCCGGCCGGCTCAGAGTGCCCGGGGTGGACAGCATTCCCTCGCTCCAGGCGCTGCTGGAAACAGCCGAGAACCCAGTCATGCTCGTCCGGGGCGCGCCCCACAAGCTGTCCAGGATGGCCGAGCCGCGCGATCTCACCTTGCTCGTGGGCCCGGAAGGGGGGTGGTCGGACCGGGAGGTCGCGCTCACCCAGGTGAAGGCCAATCTTGGGCCCCGGAACATGAGAGCCGACACCGCCGCACTCGTGGGACTTTCCGTCGCGCTCGCCGCTCGGGAATAGACCGCTTCCACTGTCGCTTCGGAATGAGATAAGATGAAGCATGGGATGGCGGAGCGTCTCGTGGAGCGCGGTTTCGCCGGCGACCCACTGGTCGAGTCCAGCGGGCCCATCTCCGTCGACCTCGCCGTCTTCACGCTGGCCGGCCGCGAGCTCAGCGTCCTGCTGACCGAGCGAACCGAGCCGCCGTACCCAGGCTTCTGGTCGCTTCCCGGCACGCTGCGCCAGCCCGGGGTCTCGCTCGATACGCAGGCGCGCGCCCTGCAGAATGCCGTGACCGGAATCGAGGGTGGGTGGATCGAGCAGCTCAAGACCTTTGACCGACCGCAGCAGGTCGACGCCAAGGGCCACGTCGTCGTCCCCGGCCGGGACCCCCGTGGCGACGTTCTCTCCATCGCGTACATCGCCATCGTCCCGACCGCCCTTGCAGAGTCGTGCGCGGAGCTCAGCCCGAACGGTGCGCAGCAGTGGCACCCGGTCCGCAGGCTGCCGGTTGAGATGGCGTTCGACCATCGCGAGATCGTCGACTACGCGGTGCGTCGCCTGCGCAGCAAGGTGGGGTACTCCTCGATCGGCTTCCAGCTGCTGCCTTCCGAGTTCACGATCTCAGAGCTTCAACACGTGTACGAGGCGGTGCTCGGCCTCTCGATCAACCGAGGCAACTTCTGGCGCAAGGTGGTCGACCGCGGCGTGATCGAGCCGACCGGCAAGGACCGCAACGTGCGCGGCAAGCGCGCTTATCTCTTCCGCTTCACCCAGCAGGCGTTCGGACTGCGCGAGGAGCCCGATGGTTTTATCGAAGCCTGACCTCGACCGTCTTG
>DATHDR010000020.1:0-2177 GCA_035318965.1 Verrucomicrobiia bacterium
GAATGGGGAGGGAAATTTGATCTGCTCAGGCCCCCACAGATTCACCGCCGCATTCTTGAGAATGATGCTGACCGCGACCGTGCTGAGCACCCAGCTCAGGGAGAGCGCGTGGCGCATTACCGGGCGGATGGCGCCGCGTTCGAGCGCAGCGCCCATCACCCCGGTGAGCAGTACCGCGGCGATCACCGCGACCGCATAAGGCAGGCCGAAGGTCACGTAACAGGTCAGCCCGAACAGCGCCCCGATCATCAGGAACTCGCCCTGGCCGAAATTGAGCGCGCCGGTCGTGACGAAGGTGATGTAATAGCCCTCGGCGATGAGGGCGTAGATACTGCCAATCGACAGGCCGCTGACCAGCGCCTGCCACAGTTTTGCGAAAAACAGACTCATCTCGGCACACCCCCGGCACGACGGATCGCGTGGTTGGCCACCCTCCTGCAGACGGAGGGCCGGACCACCGAAGTTGATCCGGGGACGGGTTTCTCCGCTCCCGGACAGCTTCGCTGTTCGACCTCCCCTGTCAGGGGGCGGTAACCCTCGGCACGTTATTCGGAGGCGCGCTCAAGCTTGCCGTCGTGCCACACCGCCAGGAACCCGGTGTCGCGACCGAGCGACTCGTGGTTGGCGTGACTGAAGGGATGCGGCTTCATCTTGGTCACCGCCTCGGTGAAATCGTCGATCTCCTCGAGCGCATCGCGGATCTTCTGCGGGTCGGGACCGACCTTGTCGAGCGCGCGGAGCAGCAGGCGCACCCCATCATAGGTTTGCGCGGTGGCGACCGGATGAAAGTCGCCGCCCTGTTCCTTGAAAATGCGGTCGACCTTTTCGTGCAGCACCTTGGCGTTGGCGCTGTGGTCGGGCGTGTAGGACGTCACCGCCATCACCCCCTCGACGGTCGCCTTGCCGCCGAGCTTGAGGAAGTTCGGCGCAATCAGCGCCCAGGTCCCGGTCCACGGCGTCTTCAGCCCGATCTTCTGCATGCTTTTCGCGATCTGCACGCCAGCCGGTGCCAGTGAATAGGCGATGATGAATTCCGCCTTGGCCTCCTGCATCTTGGTGAGCTGCGTCGTCATGTCGGTGTCGTTCTGGTCGAACACCTCGGGGCCGGCCACGAGGTCGAGATTGGCCTCCTTGACCAGGCGCAGCGCGGTATCGCGGCCGCTCTGGCCCCAGCCGGTCGAATCGTGCATGAGGCCGACCCGCTGATACTGACGACCCTTGATGTAGTCGATCATGAACGAGGTCTGGATGCCGTCGTTAAGCGAGACGCGAAAAATGTAGTTCTTCGGCGCGTTCTTGTAGCGCTCGATGATCTGCTCCGCCGTGGCGACGGTGTCCATCAGCGGCACCTGGTTCTTTTGCGCAATGTCGATAATGGCGAGCGCGACGCCGGAATTGACCGGTCCGACCATGGCGAAGACCTTGTCGCGGGTGATGAGGCGGGTGACGTTCTCGACGCCTTTTGCGGGCTTGGTCTCGTCGTCATAGATGACGGCTTCGACCTTCTTGCTCTGGTAGCCGCCCTTGTCGTTGTATTCCTTGAGCGCCAGCTCGGCACCCATCCGCGCGCCCTTGCCGTAATCGTCGGTGCCGCCGGTCAGCGACAAGGTGAAGCCGATCTTGAGGTCGGCCGCGACTGCGGTGCTGCCGAGAACGGCCGCCAGCAGGAGGCCGATGCCTTATTGCGCCGAGCCGCAGCCCGGTCGTCCGTGCTTCGATGCTCATTGTCGTTCTCCCTCGGATTATCGTTATTGGGCATCCTGTCGCTGGTGGCGGACGCCATACTGTCGACTTTACCGCGTCTTGAGCCTCATTGAAACAGTGGCAGGGTAATCGTCTACGAGAAAACGCTGCCTCCCGTCTCCCTTCAACGCGCGCCGCAACTTCCGACTTGGTAAGCAGACCAGAAGCTAAAGCATGAGCCGCCGCAGGCGGACCACCGCTGGCATGCCCCGCAAACGGTGCGGCGCTAACCCTCATGCGGAAACCGGAGCAGAAGGGGTAAAATCCCCTAGGGTCCACACCCGAGGAGCAATAACATGACCCCACACATCCCCGAGGAATTTTCCACCAGGTTGATCGACTGGAGTCCCTTCGTGATCATGGGCAACACGATGCCGCCCCGAGATCCTGATGAAGACGAAGAGGACGAGGACGAAGAGGAAGAGGACCGCGTC
>DATHDR010000021.1:0-9178 GCA_035318965.1 Verrucomicrobiia bacterium
CCGTAGTCGCCGAGTTCGACCTCGGTTTCGATGGGCCGACCGGGTTTACGTGCGAAGCGCTGGCCTGGAAAGACGGCAAGCCGTGGCGCGGGGTTGATCCGAACCACCGGTGGCTGCCGATCGATGAACCAGACTTCGATTTCTACCTGGAGGCCGCGGCCAACCCGCGAGCTCTCGAGCAGGGGCCCGAGCCGGCCCAATCGATGATCGCGCTCCGTGAATCGCCGGAGCCGGCGTTCGTCCTCCGGCAGGCGGTGCTTGCCATCCAGACCTCCGCCGATCGCGGGGCGAGCGGCGCCCGACTCAACGGGTCGCACCGGATCACGGCGGTCGGTCATGCCCACATCGACACTGCGTGGGAGTGGCCGATCCGCGAGTCAAAACGGAAGGTCACCCGCAGCTGGTCGACGCAGCTCGCCTTGTTGGACGAGTATCCGGACTATTTCTTCGCCGCCTCGCAGCCCGCGCAGTACGAGTGGATGAAGGAACTGCATCCCGACACCTACCGCCGCATCAAGGAGAAGGTCGTCACGGGTCGGTGGGAGCCCATCGGCGCGATGTGGGTCGAGGCCGACTGCAACCTCCCTTCGGGCGAGTCGCTCGTGCGGCAGCTGCTGCACGGCAAGCGATTCTTCATGCGGGAGTTCGGCTACGAGACAAAAGTCCTATGGCTGCCTGACGTCTTCGGCTATCCGGGCAACCTGCCGCAGCTCGCCGCCGAAGCGGGCTGCGATTTCTTCCTGACCCAGAAGCTTTCGTGGAACGACACCAACAAGCCGGAGCACAACACGTTCATCTGGGAGGGAATTGACGGGACGCGGATCTTCACGCATTTCCCGCCTGCTGACACGTACAACGGCACATTCAGCGCCGACGAGGTTGAGCAGAGCGTCCGCAACTTCAAGGACACCGACCGCTCGAACCGCTCCCTCTACCTGTTTGGCTGGGGTGACGGAGGCGGTGGTCCACAGCCGGAGATGATCGAGTCGGCACACCGCCTGGGCGTCGAGATGGGCCGCGCGGCCGATTTCTTCGAATCCGCGTCGGCCGAAGCGCACAACCTCACGACCTGGGTCGGCGAGCTGTACTTCGAGCTGCACCGTGGCACCTACACCACGCAGTCCTTGACCAAACGCCTCAATCGACGGGCTGAGCAGTCGCTTCGGGAGGCGGAGATGTGGTCCGTCGCGGCCGGCGACTATCCCGCGAAAAAGCTTGACGCGGCGTGGAAGAAGCTGATGCTCAACCAGTTCCATGACATCCTTCCCGGCTCGAGCATCGACTGGGTATACGAGGAAACCAATCGCGACCTGATGGACGTGGGGAGCCAGGCAGGTGAAATCTTGTCTCGTGCAGCGCAGGCACTGGCCGGCTCGGGCGATCAGATCTGCGTGTTCAATGTCAACTCACATGCGCGCCGTGAGGTGGTAGAGCTGGATGGCCGGCTGCGCGTCCTCGAAGCGCCACCGTGCGGGTGGCAAGTACAAGAGGAGCTCCGCGCCGCAGATAGCGTCGAAGTCTCGGATCGATCGATGGAGAACGCCCAGCTGCTCGTCGAGTGGGATGAGCGTGGGCTGCTGACGTCGATCTGGGACAAGGACGCCGGGCGCGAGGTGTTGAGCGCCCCGGGCAACCTCCTGCAGCTCCACAATGACAATCCGGCCCGTTGGGACGCGTGGGACCTCGACCTCGACTATCTCAAGACACGGACCGACATCACGCAGCTTGTGTCTCAACGGGTGGAGAGCGCGGGCGGCTTGCGGGGGGCCGTCCGGTTCACGCGTGAGTTCGGCCAATCCCGATTCACGCAGCTCATGGTGCTCGACGCCGAGTCACGGGTCCTGCGCTTCGAATGCGATGTCGACTGGCAAGAGGAGCACAAGCTCTTGAAGGTCGCATTTCCCGTGACGGTCAGCTCCGATGAGGCGACTTACGAGACGCAGTTCGGACACGTCCGGCGGCCGACCCACTCGAGAACGAGCCGGGCCAAAGCGATGTTCGAGGTTTGTGCGCATCGCTGGGCGGACCTCGGCGATGCAGAGTACGGCGTCGCGCTCTTGAACGACTGCAAGTACGGCCACGACATCCACGATTCGGTGATCCGTCTGTCGCTCCTGCGCGCGCCCACCCATCCCGACCCGACCGCGGATCGTGGACCTCATCGTTTCACGTACGCCCTGATGCCACACCGCGGCGACTTCCGCCACGCTGGGGTGATCGCCGCAGCGGAAGACCTCAACGCGCCCCTGCGAACCTTGCGTGGCAAGCCGGCCGAAATGCGCCGCTCACTGATCGAGGTCGACACGCCGCAGGTTGTGGTCGAGGCGATCAAGCGCGCTGAGGACTCGGATGCGACGATCGTGAGGCTCTACGAAGCATGGGGTGGCCGCTGCAAGGTTCGATTGCGCACGACGCTTCCCGTCTCACGGGCGTTCCTCTGTGACCTCCTGGAAAGAGATCGGCAAGAGGTCGCCGTGACCGGCGGCGTGATCGAGCTTGAGCTCACGCCGTTCAAGATCCTCACCCTGAAGCTCGCACGCTGAAGCACATATGAGAATCGCTGTCGATATTGACCTTGCCGCACGCATGCGCGACGGCACGACGCTTCGCGCCAACGTCTAGATCAAAACTCCCAGGGCGCTCTACGGCCGTAAGCAGCCCAAGCAAGTCCCAGGTCACGCCAGGCGGTGACCGCCCACTGCCGCAGCAAGGGATAGGCAACGTAACCGGTCACACCGACCGCGAAGGCGACGAGGATGTACTGCGGCCACCAGAGTTGTCCGCCGAATACAAATGGCGTCCAGAGCACGCTGAACTCGGGTACGTACCAGCAGAACGACTCAAGGTAATAGTGGTTGGCCTGGCACTGCGCCTGCGCAAAGCGGCCGAATGTCGCACCATCGATCCCGACCCAGAGTGAAAGCAGTAGAGCCGCAAGCACCACCGTCATCGCGAGAACCGATCGAGGTGGGCGACGGATCTGCGCAGCCAGCAGGAGCGAAGCCGGCAACGAGGCGAAGGTAAGAAAGCGTGGTCCCCATGTGAAGCCTCCGTACCAGGCCCACCAGGTGCCGTAAACCAGCACCATCCCGGCGAGGTACAACATCCACAAGGTCAGGACTTGCGAGAGAGATCGCAAAGCCTCGAGCCCGCGCCCGAAGGCGAGGAACAACCCGGGTGCGAAGAAGAGCAGCCCTTTGCCGAAGGAAAAGAGGAGCGACAGCACACCAAAAAACGTCGGATAGCTGAAACCCGGCAGCCCCGAATAGGGCAGGAGCGTTTGAAACCCGTGATCGCTCTCGTAGCCGGTGGAAAAAGGTGATTTGTGGCGCAGCGTGTTCTCGAGCAGCCAGAGACCCGCGCTCACAACAAGGGGCGCCAGTGCCCTCACTCGCTTCATGCGCCAGGCCCACCATCCCAGGGCGAGAGCAAGGCCCACGAAGCTCGCGGGCAGGTTGGCGACCCCGACTCCAAGCAGCACCGCCCCGGTCTTCCAGCGGCCGGCCGTCCAGGCTGCGAAACCGGCGCCCACTGTCATCGCGCTGAAGGTCTCCGCGCCGAAGCCGGTGAGCGAGTTCGGAAGCATGCCAGTCGTGCCCAGCAGCAGCAAGAAGGTCGCGAGCACATCGTTGGGCAAGCGTCCTCGCAGCAGCGCGTATAGGACCCCGAGGCCGCTCGCGTAGACGATGACGTTGTAGCGCGATACCCAAAATTCGGTTGAGTCGCCGAGGCGACCCAGGAGCATCAGCGGGATCGAAGGAATTGACCCGACCAGGGGAAACTTCGTGTCCGGAATCCCGTGGCCTGCCAGCCAACCCTCGAGAGCGTCAAGCCGCAGCCGGCCGTCGCCTTCGATCCAGTGCGGCAGTACGAAGAAGAGGAGGAGGAGGCCAAGCGCGAGGAGCCCCCAGGCGACGCGGTTGGGGATATTCGTGGCAGGTTGCGAAGGCGGGCTCGGCGTTGGGTCGGCCACGGAGACTCAGTATCCCCGCCACACTATCTCCGGGTGTGAGAGGCCAAAGATGATTCTGGTGACAGGGGCCACGGGCTTGAACGGCGGCGCTCTGGTGCGCCTTCTGTCGGCCAGGAGTGTCCCTGTTCGAGCACTGGTTCGCGACGCATCTCGGGCTGCTTCACTCTCCTCTGTGGCGAACGTCGAGATCGTCGAAGGGGACATGGCACGTCCCGAGACCCTTTCCAAGGCATTGCGCGGAGTGGATCGGGCGATGCTGATCTCGTCCTCCGACGCGGCCATGCTCGAAGTTCAATCGAACTTCATCGACGCCGCCCGAAAGGCTCGGGTCAAGCACGTGGTCAAGCTGTCCGGCATCATGCCGGACACGGCCTCGCCCTTTCGATTCGCGCGCATGCACGGCGAGATAGAGCTGAAGTTGGAACGGTCGGGGATTGCATTTACACACCTGCGCGCGGGCGAGTTCATGCACGCGTACTTTCGGCAGGTACCGGCGATTGTCGCCAGGGGAGCTTTCTTTTTACCGATGGAAGACGCGAGGATCGCGTCGATCGACATCGGCGACATCGCAGAGGTTGCGGCCAAAACGCTGACCGAGCCCGGACACGAGGGAAAGATCTACCCGCTCACCGGCCCCGAGGCGCTGACCATGGCAGAGGTGGCGGAGAAACTCTCAGCCGCGACGGGAAGGCCGATCCAATACGTGAACGTCGCCCCTGAGGAAGCACGGAGAGCCCAGCTTGCGGGGGGAATGCCTCAATACACAGCGGACGCGCTGGCCGAGCTCTTCGCAGAGCGCCGCAAGGGAAAGGAGTCGCAGGTTTCACCGGTGATCGAGGGGATCATCGGGCGGCGAGCGACCAGCTTCGACGACTTTGCTTTACGGAATGCAGCCATCTTCCGCGGCGAGCAGCCCGCACCGAAGGTCTGACACTCGGTTAGGTCCCGCTCAGCCGTTATTCCGGTCCTATACCACGCAACCGATCAGATGCTGACCCCGGGCGGATTTGCTGCCCGCCCGGCGATCGCACCTTAAGACTTAGCCGAGAGCTGCCACCACGTTAGAGAAGACGTTCTGGATCTGGTTCCCCATGGTCAGAAGAATCACGATAACTACGATCGAGACGAGAACCAGGATCAAGGCATATTCGACCATGCCCTGACCGCGTTGACCGTGCGTTGCGAACCACCGCCGAAGCATTTGCAAGCCACCTCCTTTTGAGTATTCCGCCCGTCAAACCCTATGCCGTGCAACGGGCCATTTCAGGTTTCCTTAACCCTTCGGAGACTGATAACTTGTAATGGAACTCATAAGCAGGGCTAATATGTTCCGATCTCGAAGCCAGCCTTCACGATCGAGCAGCTCCGCTCCTTCCTGGCCGTCGCCGAGCACGAGCACGTCTCCCGCGCGGCCGCGTCCTTACATCTGACTCAAGGCGCGGTCACCCAGCAGATCCACCACTTCGAACGGGCGCTCGGGCTGCGCCTGTTCGAGCGCACTGGCCGCGGCGTAACACTCACCGATGCCGGCAGGGCGCTTGCGATCACCGCCCGGGCCGCGCAGCGCGGATTTGAGGTGGTGGACGATGCGGTTCGGGCGATCAAGATGCTCGAGGCTGGATCGCTTCACCTCGGTGCGAGCCCCACCTGCGCGACCCTTTACCTCCCGCAGCGGTTGGCTCCGTTTACGCAGCGGTTCCCGCGGGTGAGCCTGGACATAGTTGTCGAGCCTTCGATGGAGATCAGCGCCAAGGTTCGGGCCGGCGCCCTCGACTGTGGACTGATCGAAGGTGCATCCCATCACGAAGTTGTCGAGTTGGTCCTCGCTCGCGACTTGCTCGTGCTGGTTTGCCGGCCCGATCATCCGCTAGCGAGTCTCATGCGGGTCACTCCAGCACAGTTGCAGGAGCATCGCTACATCGGGCGCGGGCCGGCGTGGGGAGCAGAGGCCAACGTGCGTGAGATGGTGGGGAGCTCCTACGACCGCCTCGAGGTTCTCAACCTGGGGCATCCCGAATACGTGCGCGCGGCTGCTCTTGAAGGGCTTGGTTGGGCCGCGCTGCCGTTGCTGGCGGTCCAGGACGACCTTGCATCGGGGCGGCTCAAACGTCTGACCGGGATTTCCGGAGAACGACTGATCAGGGCCATCAGGCGCGAGGCGCAGGGTGGACCGACCCTTGAGGAGTTCTGGCGTCACCTGGGGGGAAGCACCCAGCGCTAGTCGGTCTTAGCGGGCTCCTGGGCCAGCACGATGAAGACCACGGACAGCACGATGGCAAGCGCCGGCGGGCCGAAGTCCGCCACCACCCCGCTGGAGAACACGAGGCGGATGATCGATGAACCGATCAAGAAGATGCCCCCGAGGGCCAGGGCTATCCGAAACCGCCGCGCGGCAAACCGGAGCTGGCGTTGCAGGCCGCCCGGACGCAGCGAAAGAATCGTCACCGTGAACCCCACCAGGAGAATCAGCCCAAGTAGAAAACCGCGCACCAGGGCTCAGATCCAGCCGCGGCGCCTGAAAAAGTAGAGCTGGATCGCAACGGCGCCGAGCATGGTCGAGATGCCGACCCAGAACGCGATCTGGGGCGTCTCGAGGACGGTCACCAGGTAGGCGAAGTTCATCCCGTAGAAGCCGGTCAGAAAGCTCAGCGGAAGGAAGAGGCTCGCGATGGCGGTCAAGGTCTTCATGGTCTGGTTGAGGCGATTCGAAACCGTCGAGAGGTACACATCCATCGCGCTGGTCAACAGGTCGCGCAGCGAATCCACCGTCTCGTACTGGCGCACGATGTGGTCGTAAACATCGCGGTAGTACAGGGTCATGTCCTGCTGCTGGATGTGGACGCCGTGCGTGATCAATCGCTGGAAGACGTCGCGCTGTGCACCGAGGAAACGGCGCAGCTCGGTCACAGAGTGCTTCAGGTGGTAGATGCGCTGCAGCGATTCGCGCGAGGCCTTATCCGTGATCTCGTCCTCGAGCGAATCGATGCTTTCGTCGAGCTGCTCCAGGGCTGGGAACGTCGCGTCGACCAGCGCGTCTATGACGAGGTAGGTCAAAAAGCCGGGCTGGCCCATGCTCAGCTCCGGGCTCTTGGCCAGGCGCTCTTGCAGCTGGGTCAATGCAGGCGCCGGGTCGAGGTGGACGCTGATCAGGTAGTGGGCTCCCACATACAGGTGGTGCTCGCGGAAGGCGACCTGGTCCCCGGTCCAGTCGGCCTGGAAGATCACGGCGAAGTTGTAGTCCGGGTACTCGTCGATCTTCGGCCGCTGGTCCTGGTGCTGGATGTCCTCGATCGTCAGCGGGTGGAACTTGAAAACGTCGCGCAGCAGCTTGAAGTCATCCTCGTCGGGGGCCTCGATGTCGAGCCAGAGCCCCGCGTGGGCGGCGGCGGCAAAACACCGTTTGATGTCAACGATTTCGGACTCGGGCATCTTGCCCTCGGTCGTGATCAGGGTTCTCACGCTGCGCATGCTAAGGAATACGCCGACCCCTTCCATGTTTTCAGGTCGCATGTCTGAAACGCCTCCGATCGCGTGCACGCTGTCAACCTCGGACCTCGAGGACCGGGAGGGCGCATGGAAGACGCTGATGGCAAGCGGTCTCGTGAAGCGCGAGAGCGTGCCGGGCGGCATCCGCCTCAGCGCCGCACCTGGAGCTGCAGACGCCCTGATGCAGCTCATCGACCTGGAGCGCGAGTGCTGCGCCTGGATTCATTTCGAGGTCAGCGAGGGGTCCGTGGCGACGCTGACCGCTGACGGTGCGGGAGAAGCGGTCCTGGCCGGGATGTTCGAAGGCCAGTAGTCCTGTCCGGCCGGCGATCTTGACTTCGGGCCCGCCTAGCGGGGGACTCGGTGCTGAGCTCGTTGCGGGCGCAGCACACGAGGCGCCTCGACTCCTCTGCGTGCAGGGGCCCGGCCCGGCGGCTGCTTGGGCTCCTCGCGTGTCTTGAGCTTCGGAACCGGCCGGTCGACCGAGCGTCCGGCCGTCAATCGCAGCTCCTTGCCGTAGTGGGTAAAAGTGAGGGGCTTGCCGCGGGCCATGCTGTAGGTGACGCGGGTGCGGTTGACCGAGACCTTGAGCAGGCGGTCGAGAAAGGTGACTCGGAAGGTCAGATGCTGGATTCGAGGCGGCAGGCGAGGAGCAAACCCCAGCGAATCCCCGTGGTGGCGCATGGCGCCGAGACCGTGCACGACCGCCAGCCACGCTCCGGCCAGCGACCCCATGTGTACCCCGTCGCGCACGTTGTGCTCGAGGTCGCTCAGGTCCATCAGCGCAGCCTCCCCCAGGTAGTCGTGCGCGAGCTGGAGATGGCCGACCTCCGCCGCGATGATCGACTGTGTGCATGAGGAAAGGGACGAGTCGCGCACGGTGATGGCTTCGTAATACGCAAAGTTCCTCGCCTTCTCCTCATCGGTGAAAGCGTCGCCTCGAAGATGCATCGCCAGCACCAGGTCAGCCTGCTTGACGACCTGCTTTCGATAGAGGTCGAAGTACGGGAAGTGGAGGAAGAGCGGGTACTGGTCGGGCTTGGTGTGCTTGAAATCCCAGCGTTCGTGGTGCGTGAACCCGCTTGCCTGCTGGTGGACCTCGAGCGCCGGGTCATATGCGATGAACATCTGGTCTGCCGCCTTGCGCCAGGCTTTCACCTCTACGGCGCGCACTTTGAGCCGCTCTGCGACTGAACGATGACGTGCGACCGCTTCGGCGGCGGCGCGGAGGTTTCGCTGCGCCATCAGGTTCGTGTAGAGGTTGTTGTCCGCAAGCGCGCTGTATTCGTCGGGGCCGGTAACGCCATCGATCCGGAAATGGGCATTCCGGTCGTAATGTCCGAGCGAGATCCAGAGCCGCGCTGTTTCGACCAGCAGCTCGACTCCGACGGTTTGCTCGAACTGCAGATCGTGGGTCGCCGTGACATACCTGAGAACACCATCCGCGATGTCGGCGTTGATGTGAAAGGCCGCCGTTGAGGCCGGCCAGTAACCGGAGCACTCCTCGCCGTGGATCGTGCGCCATGGGAATGCTGCGCCTCTCAGCCCAAGGTCCCGCGCCCGCTTACGCGCCATGTCAAGGATCTGATAACGCCAGCGCAGGACGTCGGCGGCTGCAGCAGGCGCCGTGTACGTGAGCACCGGCAAAACGAAGGTCTCCGTGTCCCAGAACGTGTGCCCGTCATATCCCGGGCCGGTCAGTCCTTTGGCTGGGATTGC
>DATHDR010000022.1:0-10182 GCA_035318965.1 Verrucomicrobiia bacterium
GAAGCATAGGTGAATAAACGATTATATGTTTATTCGACCAACGCGAACAGGTCCGGGGTAGGCTGGGCTGGCCCATGTTAGAAACCGCATTCACCCGGCTCGCCGGTTGCACCGTGCCCATCCAGCTAGCTGGGATGGGCAGCATTCTCTCGCCCGAGCTTGCCGCGGCGGTGTCGAATGCCGGCGCCCTGGGTCAGGTCACTCTCACCGGAGACGTAGACGACGCGACCCGGCGGCTCGATCGCCTTTCATCTCTGACCTCAAAGCCGTTCGGAGTCAACCTGCTGATCCCTTACCTGGATCGAGACGTCCTCGCCCTCGCCGCGCTCAGGGCGCGGGTGATCGACTTCTTCTGGGGTGACCCGGATCCTGAGCTGGTTCGCCTCGTACATGATGCCGGCGGGCTTGCGTCGTGGCAGATTGGCTCTACCGGTGAGGCCTTGGCCGCCGAAGCGGCCGGCTGCGACTTCATCATCGCCCAGGGCTTCGAGGCGGGCGGCCACATCAGGGGCACCTTGGGATTGCTCCCGCTGCTGAGCTCAGTGCTCGATGCGGTTTCCGTTCCCGTGCTTGCCGCGGGTGGCATCGGAAATGGTCGGAGCATTGTCGGAGTGCTCGCGGCGGGCGCTGCAGGAGTCCGCATGGGGACCCGCTTCATCGCCGCGGCGGAATCGAACGCACACCCCGACTATGTCAAAGCTTTGATCGCGGCCCGAGCCGAGGACAGCGTTCGCACCAATCGATTTCACGTCCAGTGCGCGTTGTGCCCGTCGACTCATGGCGTCTTGAGGCAGGCGATCGAGGCCGCCGACGCGTTTCAAGGCGAATACGTGGCCGAGATCGAGTTCGAGGGCAAGCGCGAGCAAATCGTTCGGTTTCGAGGCATTCCACCGTTCAAGGGTTTCAACGGCCACATCGAGGCGATGGCCTGCTACGCGGGCCAGTCGGTGGGCGATGTCAAACGCGTTCAGCCAGCAGCTGAGATCGTGGCGGAGCTGGTCGAGAGTGCTGACAGATACGTTCACCAGACGCCGTTGCCTGCTTAGATGACAGACTTGATCGGCCAGTTGAGTGGAGGCCAGCGGCCGGCACGGCGGCGGCACCCGACGCTGGTCGTTTCGCCGACGTAGCCCAGTAGGGCGTTCTCAATTCGATGTCATTCAACCCAAACACACCGCTCGATCCCAACCAGGTCAAGGACGTCCGTGGTTCGCGCTTCGGCGGCCGCGGGCTCGCGATAGGCGGCGGCGGCGGCCTCGGTGTCCTGCTCGTGATCGCCTATTTGCTCCTGGGTGGCAACCCGGCCAATCTCGGGGCACTGATCGATCAGGGCGCGGGAACACAGGTGGAGAGCACCACCCTCCAGCAGGAATGCGCTACAGGCGCCGATGCGAACCAGCGCGAAGACTGCCGCATCGTCGGCTATGTCAACAGCGTTCAGAAGTTCTGGAAGGACGAGTTCGCCCGCTCCGGCCAGCAGTATCAGCCGGCGAAGACGGTCTTGTACACCGACCAGGTGTCAACTGGCTGCGGTGTGGCCTCATCCCAGGTCGGTCCGTTTTACTGCCCGCGTGATCAGCAGGTCTACCTGGACCTTGGATTCTTCCAGGACCTGCAAACGAAGTTCGGCGCCCGAGGCGGTTCGCTGGCTGAAGGCTATGTCGTGGCGCACGAATATGGCCACCACATCCAGGACCTGTCCGGGCAGCTGTCAGCGGGTTCGGGCCAGGCGGGCGCTGGAGGTGATTCTGTGCGCACGGAGCTGCAGGCTGATTGCTATGCGGGTGTCTGGGCAAACCATGCGGCTGCTACGGGTTACCTTCAGCCGCTGACCACGGATCAGATCGCGCAAGCACTCGATGCGGCGTCGGCGGTGGGTGACGACCGCATCCAGCAAAAGGTCCAGGGCCAGGTCAACCCGGAGACATGGACTCATGGGTCGGCAGCACAGCGCCAGAAGTGGTTCACGATCGGATATCAGCAGGGCGCCCCGAGCGCCTGCGATACGTTCCATTTCAGCCTCTGAACGACGCTGTTTACTGAGTCTTCTCGCCTGCTCCCGCACGCACACCCTTTTCGGCCGAGACCAGGAAGGTGAAGAAGAGCTTGCTCCAGCGTTCGGCGGCATCAAACAGCGGACCGTGTCCTGAGCCTTCGAACATCTCCATCTGGACAAGACCTCCGTCATTCCTGTACCGCTCGAGCACGTTGCGAATCTGCGTGACCATCGGCTGGGGCGGAAAGACATCCTCTCCCGGCCACCCCGGAACCGCGCCCATCTTGCCGAGGGTTCCCATCTCCCAGGCTGATCCGTCCGCGACGACGATGTCGGCGGTGCCGTGGGACCAGAGAACAGGCGGCTTGGGATCGATGTTCACGATGCCCGACCAGTTGCAGTACTTGGGGGACAGCGCGTTGAGGATGCCGCGGGTCCCTGGGGCGATGCCCGGCCAGTTCGCCGATGGCACCGAATCTCCGGGGTAGCCATCATCGCCGGTGACCGACTTCAGGACCTCGTCGAGCAGCATGTCCTCTCGCTCCGGCGGTTCTCGATGCGTGGCCGGCCAGTAAGAGCTGTTGATCACGTTGCGCGGTGAGAAAGGCGACTCGGTCGATGTGTCATGTTCGGCGAGGCGCTTCATGAACTCCGGGCTCCCGGTCCCACCGCCTGAGCCTGCATAGTCCGGAAAACATGGCGTCCCGTCCAGCTTCACTCCCCCAAATCCATAAGGGGAAACTGGGTCGACGAACGTCAACGAAGCCACCGGCCGGTCCTCGGCGTAGCTGCCAATGGCCGCTCCGCCGGTCGACCAGCCGACCAGGTGGACCGGGCGCGTGATCCCGAGCGCTCGTACGAGCGAAAAAGTGTCGTCGGCCCAATCGCGAAGCCCGCGGGTCGCGTCGATCGGTTTGGGTTCGGTATCGCCGAATCCGCGCATGTCGGGCGCGATGAGCCTGTAGCCGGCGGGAGCGCCGGGCATGACATGCTCGTAGAAGCGGCCCGTCGAGAGATTTCCATGAATCATCACTACCGGCACTCCGTTTTCCGGCCCGAATTCGATGAAGCGCATGTGCAGCCGATCGGTTTTGACGGTCTCAGACCGAACGCCGGGCGGAAGGTTCATCGCGCTCTCCTTGATGGGGGATTTCCCCACAACATACCTCGCTCCGGCTGTTTAACCTATTGAGGTCATGGGCACCAAGCCCAGAACCCTCGCTGAAACGCAACTCCGCTTCTACCGTCTTACGCACGAGCGGCTCTTGACTGTTTCGGAGGGCTTGAATTCAGACCAGTTCAGCTGGAGCGCCGGGCCCAGCCTTCATTCCGTTGCCTGGCAGCTGTGGCATTGCGCGCGCTGGGACGACGTTCTCGCCGCCCACATCAATCGCGATCTGGAGCGTCAACCCCAGGAGCAGGTTTGGGAGCGGGAGTCGGTGGCGCAACGTTGGTCGCTGACGCCTGGTTCGATGGGCCGGCGCGACGCAGGCACCGACCTGACCGGCGAAGACGCCGAGAAGATCACGTTTCCGGCCCAGGGAGAGGTGATCGACTACGCGCGGCGGGCATTCACATTCGTCGAAGATGCGGTCGCAGCGATTCCTGACGACCTCTTGCTGGAGGTGGCCAAGAACGACCCCGACGGGGATACGAATCTCGACAACGTGATCATCTATCTCGAGCACCTCAGCCGGCACCTCGGCATGATCGAGTCGATTCGCGGCCTACAGGGATTGGACGGCTCCTCCACGCGCTGACGCGCCGGGCCGAAGATGGCGTAGGCCGAGCTCAGATACCTGGCGGCGGCGAATGCGGCCAGGCATCGAGGACAGCCGACAGGCGTGAGACGACCTCGGTCGCACCGGCGATCTCGTAGATGTACGTCACGCCTGTCGGTGTCGGCTGGCCGCCAAAGCACGTGGAACAGGCTCGCTCGCCGGAATAGAAGACCAGGTCGTTGGTGAGAAACCTCACGCCCGAGCGTCCAGGTGGCGTCGTGTTCGACACGCTGTTGGACTGCACGCTGTACAGGCCGATCGCGCCCAGTCCGCTAGACGTGCGGAAGGTGTAGGCGATCCAGCGGCCGTCCGGCGACGATTTCGGGCCGATCCAGTGAAGCGGGAGCATCGAGGAGACCCCGGTGCTCGGATCCCACCGGCGCACGGTCCCGCCCGAATCCCTGAAGAACAGCCTGCTCGGGACCGAAGCCCACACGCCCATCGTCATCCCAGACGTTGAATACACCAGCGAGCCATCGCTCGCCTTTCGGACCTGGTCCGGTGCGGTCGCACCGGTGCCCGTGCCACGAAAGGTCTGCACCAGCGCGATGTACTGCCCGTCGGGCGAGAAGCTGAGAAAGCTGTCGTCCTCGTCAGGATTGATGCCGCGGCCGGGCACTGGAGGAAGGGTGGTCAGGACTCTGTTGCCCGATGGCGATGCGAGATGCCATGCGTTGCCATCGATGTACGTGATCGAGCGGCCATCGGGGCTCATCGAATACTGACCCGAGCCGAATCCCGCGCCGAAGATCGCCAGCACCGTCGTGCTCCCGCTTGCAAGGTCGGCCTTGATGATCTGGTTGGCGGCCGTCGTGTAGGTCACCTGTGTCGCGCTCGCGAACTGCGGGCTGAGCGCGGCAGCATCGAAACGGCACAGGTTCTTGGCGTTGGCGGGGTCCTGAATGTCGCGGATCACATACGTGGGATCGCCGGTCACCGTTCCGATCACGAGAGCATCGCCTGCGGGGACAGGGCTGTCACAGTGCACCAGGGCAGCGCCACCAGGCGTGCCGCTCGGGTTCGCTGACGGGCTCGACGAACTTGCGGGGGTGGTGCCGGCCGATGCGCCCGATGTGACGGTGGGCTGGGTGCTTGGGCTGGGGGCGGTTCCGCTTGGCGAGCCACCGCACGCTGCGAGGGCCAGAGCCGCGACCAGCGCGACTCGGTTGAGGTGCACCCGGTAACGGTAGCGGGCTACCCGATCAGTTGTCCAAGCAGCCGGCGCGTTTCTGGTGCGAGCTTGTCGCGCAACCGGTAGTAGATCCAGATGCCGCGCTTTTCAGATTCGACGAGGCCGGCTTCTTTCAGCCTGGCCATGTGGTGCGAGATGGTCGGCTGGGTGAGCTCGAGGCCGGCGGTGAAGTCGCAGACGCAAATCGGCTCGTCGGCCTTCCATAGAGAAGCAAGCATCGTAAGCCGCGTGGGGTCGGCCAGCGCCTTCATCAAGTCCGAGGTCTGGTTGGCCCAGCTCTGCTTGACCTTGGGCAGCTCGCAGCAAGCGCCGCGCTCTCGAAGCATTGGAAGCTCTTTGGTCGCCACACCGGTATCATACGAAACCCATCGATAAATGTCGATGGATATGCTAGGATCGACCCATCGACGTTCATCGATATGTACTCAAGGAGCTCGGTTCATGAGTGATGTGAAAGAGGCAGTCCGATCCAGGTACGCAGGCGTAGCCAAGCAGCTCTCTGTGATCCAGGCCGAGCCGGGAGTGGGATGCTGCCAGGCTGACGGCCCCGACTGCGGGTGCAGCGGCTCGTACTCGACCGACGAGCTGAATGAGATCGGACTGACCGAGTCCATCAGCCTCGGCTGCGGCAATCCCACGATGCTCGCTCAGCTCGTGCCAGGCCAGGTCGTCCTCGACCTCGGATCAGGCGCTGGGCTGGACGTCCTGCTTTCGGCCAGGCGCGTCGCCCCCAGCGGCCACGCGTACGGCGTGGACATGACCGACGAAATGCTCGCGCTGGCGAACGGCAACATGAAGAAGGCCGGCGTCGGCAACGCCACTTTCCTGAAGGGCTCGATCGAGAGCGTGCCCCTGCCCGACGACTCGGTCGACGTCGTGATCTCCAACTGTGTCATCAACCTGGCCGAGGACAAGGGCGCGGTGATCCAGGAGGCGTTTCGAGTGCTGCGCCCGGGCGGACTTTTTGCGGTCGCCGACATGGTCGAGCTCGAACCGCTCGAGCCGGCTTTGAAGGAGCGACTGGACGCCTGGGCCGGGTGCCTTTCGGGGACGATCCCGATCGAGGAGTATCGCGCCGCGCTGGTCGATGCCGGATTCTCCGGCCCTGACTTTCAGGTGCACGCCACCGAGAGCATGCCGGGTGTCGACGGCAAGGTGGGCAGCGCCTACATCAGGGCACGAAAACCTAGCTGAGTCGCGACCGCGCGATCTGACGAGCGGCGGCATCCGTGCTGATGCCCTCTTGATTGGCGTGCTGAAGGATGCCGTATATGGCGTCGCCGATGCCGGCCAGCCGTGCGTCGAGGATCTCCCGAGTCCATCCCTGCTCCTCCAGGCCGCCGCCGTGCAGCACGCCGCCGGCGTTGATCACGAAGTCCGGCGCGTAGACGATGCCCCGCTCGGAGAGCAGATCGGCGTCCGATTGAGTCTCGAGCTGATTGTTGGCGGCGCCGGCGACCACGCGACAGCGAAGCTCAGGAATCGAACGCGCGTTGAGGATCCCGCCGGTCGCGCATGGCGCCAGCACGTCGCACTCCGTGGTGAGCACTGCGTCGGGCGCCACGACGTTGATGCCGTGGCCTCTCAACGTCTCCAACCGTTGGCTATCGATGTCAGACGCGGTGACGTCGGCCTCGGCTTCGCGCAGCAGCTCGATCAGCCGTCCGCCGACCCCGCCCGCGCCCTGCACGACAATCGAGCGGCCGGCCAGGTCGTCGGAGCCGAACGCGAAACGGAGACTCGCGCGGATCCCGTGAAACACGCCGACCGCAGTGTCCGGCGCTGTGTCTCCCGAGCCTCCGGCCGCCTCGGTCTTGCAGAAGACGAACGGGCAAACCTCCGCGATGACGTCCATGTCCACCGCTGAGGTGTTCATGTCCGGAGCGCAGCTGAAGATCCCACCCAGAGAGGTCACGAACACGCCGAACTCATGCAGCAGTCGTCGCCTCGCCTCACCCTGGGGCATCTCCGCGGTCGGAAGAGCGATCACCGCCTTGCCACCACCGCGCGGGAACCCCACGCTGGCGAACTTGAGGGTCATCGCCTCGGACAGCCGCAAGCCGTCCGCGAGAGCGTCGGCCGGTCGCTGGTAGTGCTTCATCCGGGTGCCCCCGCCGGAAGGCCCGAGCCGCGTCGAGTGAACGCAGATGAACATCCACGTTCCGGTCTGCCGGTCGCGATGAACCGACACGGATTCCCCATCCCAGGCCGCAAGCAGCTCCTCCATCCCTGGAGGCGAGTCTAGAAGCTAGAACTTAGGCTGCGCGTGGTCGAGTCGCGCCCTTGGGCCGCGCCCGACCTGTGTCGTCGGCCGGGTGCTCAACCACCGCCAGGACACGCGGAGCGATGAATCTCGCCGTGCGCACGACCCCACCGGTTCGGGTCAGCTCGCGAACCTCTACGGTTGTGCGTGAGCTGCGCACCTCAACAGTGCGTCCTGCCTTGGTGGCTCCCACGATGTACTCCCTCGCGGCGCCCGAACCGGCGTCGACCAGGACCTCAACAAAATCGCCTTTTGCCATGTCCTTTTTATGCCCAAATTGGGGAGTCTTGAAGCGCAGGCGAGGCATGTCACAATGCCCCGGCATGGGCGTCGCTAAGGTGGGGAACTCGGCGCCTGGGGCACTGCTCCCGCTCACGCTGCAGAACACCTATCGCGCCCGGTACCGCGCGATGCGGCCGGGCTGGCAGTCGAGCGGCGACCAGCTCGAGGCACTGGTTCGAGGTCTCCTGACGCCGGACAGCCGCGTTCTCGACCTGGGCTGCGGACGGGGTGGCCTCGTAGAGGTCATCTGGCGCGATGTGAAGTTCGCCGCCGGGCTGGACCCGGACATACCCTCGCTGAGCGAGCATCGGGCGCCGGGGATGCCGGTTCTCCGCGGCGTCGGTGAGCACCTCCCATTCGCCGGCGAGTCGTTCGACCTCGTTGTGAGCGTCTGGGTGCTCGAGCACGTGAAGGAGCCACTGAAGGTGCTCCGCGAGGTGGCGCGGGTGCTCCGGCCGGGGGGCCATTTCGTCTTCCTGACGCCAAACCTTCGCAATCCGCTTGTCTCGATCAACCGGATCGGCAAAGCGATTCCGCTGCTGCAGACAAAGCTCGTGTCGCGTTTTTACGGCCGTCACGAAGCCGACACCTTTCCGGTGCAGTACCGTGCCAACACGGCGAGCACCATTCGACGGCTGGCGGAGGCGAGCGACTTGCGGGTCGCCGAGCTCCGAGTCATCCCGGACCCGACCTACCTTGCCCTCAACGGGCTCATGTTCAGAACCTCGGTGTTCGCCGAGCGCCTGATGCCGAGGGGCTGGGGCGTGCATTTGCTGGGAGATTTGACCAGGCGCTGATCCAGGTACGCGTCCCCCCACCCTGACCCTCCCCCTGCGGGGGAGCGAGATTTAGTGGCCTAACAGATAGCCCATTCGGCGAGGCATCTTCGCCAGCTGATCGACGAGCCGGTTCGGCTTCCGGCCCTGTTCCTCGGCAGTCTCCTTCGCGATCATCGCCCGCCGGACGACGTATGCGCCCCAGGACCGGAAAGGCTGAGGCGGGAACAATCTCGGCTTGGGGTTCACCATCGGCAACCTGACGTTGTCGGTGTCGCGGTCCGTCACCAGGTCCGCCAGGTCCTGTCCCGCCAGATGCGTGGGCGCAACTCCGTTGCCCGTATAGCCAAGCGCGAAGAAGAGGTTGCCCGGATGGAGGGTGCCGAACACGGGAAGGTGGGTTGGCGACACGTCGATCGGGCCTCCCCACGCATCTTCGATCGGTACGTCGGCGAACGAAGGGAACATCAAACGAAAGCCCTCGGCAGCCTGCTCGACCGCGCGTGTGTCGTGAGTAAACGCGTCGTCAATCGACCGGCGCGCGCGACCGCCACCTCCGCCGAACGCGATCCGGCCGTCACGCGTGGTCCGGAAGTAGCGAAGCGAGGTCCGGAAGTCCGAGACCACCTCGCCGCCGTTCCAGCCGATTTCGGCGATCAGATCGGGGGCGGGTGCCGTGAGCACGATGTACGAGCTCCACGCGACGAGCCTCCGTTGTAGCTGCGGCCAGCCGGTCGCCCACGCGTTGAGCGCCAGGACCGCGCGCTTGGCCCTGACGGAACCTCGCGCCGTGCTCACCAAGGCGGGCGGGCCGGTCTCGAGGCCGGTCACGGCGGAGCCTTCGTGGATCGTGACGCCTCGCTCAAGGACCACCCGGCGAAGGCCGCGCACCAGCAGACCTGGCTGAACCGACGCGGCGTCGCGCATGAAGGCCCCGCCGCGGAATGCCGGTGATGCGCACCGCTCGCGAACCTCGGCGGCGGTCAGCTCGCGGAGCTCGTCCGGGGCGCCTACGTGGCGGGCACGCGCGACCATCTCCTCGCACAGCTTCTCGTGCGCATCGGCGGTGATCGCGAACATGTATCCGGCTTTTGTGAACCAGGCGTCGATGCCGTTTTCCTGACAGAACTGGCCGATCGCAGTGATGCTGGCGGAGATCGCGCGGCAGGCTCTCACGGACGCGTCCGGGCCGTACAGGGTGACGAGGCCGTCCAGCTCGTCCCACCAGCCACTGGCAAAGCCGCCGTTGCGGCCGCTCGGGCCGGCGCCGCAGATGTCCTGCTCCAGGAGAACGATGCCCAGGTTGGGGTTCGCCTGCGTCAGGAAATACGCCGTCCAGAGCCCGGTGAACCCCCCTCCGACGATGACCACATCCGCCGTGACATCGCCCGTGAGCGGCGGACAGGACGAGCCGCTCTCCCGCGCCAGCGCCTCTCGCAGCCACCAGCTGCGCTGGGCGCCGGGCGTCAGGGCGTGACCGGTGAGATTAAGGCTTGCTGACATGGCGGGCGTAGCTGACAATAGCTCGCATGAGTTTGAGCGAGCTTTTGCTGATCATCGCCCTGGTCGTTCTCATCGTTGCCTCCATTGGTTGGTCATACAAGAAGACGAATCTCATCGGTGTCGGTTTGGCGCTGTGGGTGCTCTCGGACCTCATCGGCCGGCTCTCGAGTCTCAGCCTGAGCACGATCCTTTTGATCCTGGCTTTCGTCGCATTCGTGCTGGCGGCCATCGGATGGGGTTGGAGGAAGGTCGAGTTGATCGCGGTCGGATTGGCCCTTTGGCTCGCCTCGATCGTGCTGCCGATGCTCATCCACTAGCCATGGCTTATTCAGCCGACTACACCGTGGACGTCAACGCGCCCCAGTCGAAGGTCTTCGATTACGTCGCCG
>DATHDR010000023.1:0-2579 GCA_035318965.1 Verrucomicrobiia bacterium
CACGCTGAAAACGGAGGGGGTCCCGCGGGGGAGGCCTGACTCCCCCGCGCTTTCTAGATAGAACCAAGTGGAGCCTAAGGCCGGATTTATTCCGGCCGTCTCCATACGTGCCACCTTCGAGTCGCCTGCAGACACGCTGAAAACGGAGGGGGTCCCGTACCTACCCCCAATCCGCTTCCACACGCGTTAGCTCCGGCCGCCCTCCATCGGCCAGCGGCCGAACCTGGTAGCCGAGGGCGCGCAGCGCCTCGTCGATCCACTGGAGCGACATCTCCTCGGTGTTGGCCCACGCGTCAGGCGTTGAATCCGCCAGACCGGTGTCGATCACGACCCGACCGGCGACCCGCAGGAGCCGCTTTGCCAGCGGGGCGGCCTCGGGCACAGTGAGAGCGAGCTCGTCAAGCGCGCGAGAGAGCATGAAGCAGGCGGAGTTGAACGTCTGTGCGTCGATGGATTCGCTGCCCGCGAGCCGTTCGGCCAGCCCGGCCCTCAGATCGGTGGGGTCCATGCGCCGGGTTATCATTTCAGATGGCTGGGAGAGATGGACCTAACCGAACCTGTCTTGCTGACCCCGGAGGGGCTCGAGAAGCTCAAGCGCGACCTGGAAGTCGCGCTGAAGCGGCGTGCTGAAGCGGGCGAGCGCCTGAAGGAGGCTTTTCAGCCAGGCGACATCGAGGACAACCCCGAGTACGAGCAGGCGAAGGAGGAGGTCGGGCTGCTGGACAGCCGGATCTACGAGCTCCAGGAGATGATCGGACGCGCGCAGATCATCAAGGACACGCATTCGAGCACGGTGCAACCCGGTTCGACCATCGAGGTGGTCGACAACGAGGGCGACGTCGAGACCTATCACCTGGTCGGTGCGGTCGAAAGCGACCCGTCGGCGGGTCGCATCTCGGTCGAGTCACCGGTGGGCCGCGCACTCGTCGGCCGGAAGAAGGGCGACAAGATCACAGTCAGCGTTCCGTCCGGAACGTTGACGCTCACGATCAAGGCGGTCAAGTAGAGCCACGGTCCTGAGGACGACGTCGAGCTCGGCTCAGGATGTGAATCCCGAGGCGATCGCCGAGCGCACCACCGTCGGTGTCTTCTTCCGCCAGGCAGCGAAGCTTGGCCAGCGCCCGCTAATCCACTACCTGAGCGGAAACGCCTGGCAGGTCGAGACGTGGGCCGACATGAAGCGCGATGTACTCGCCGTGGCTTCCGGGCTGGTCGAGCTGGGGGTGAAACCAGGTGACCGCGTGATCCTGATGTCGGAGAACCGGCTCGAGTGGCTTTACTGCGATTACGCCATCCAGGCCGCCGGCGCGATCACCGTGCCGATCTATCCGAACGTCAGCGCCGACATCGCCAAGAAGATCGCCGTCGACAGCGAAGCGACGGCGGCGGTCGTGTCGGATGCGGACAAGGCGGAAAGACTCTCGACCGGTGGATCGCTGCGGGATGTCGTCTTCATGGACAAGGACGTGGCGGGGTGGGTGTCCCAGCCGCCGCAGCACCTGGGCGAGATCAACTCGCGGCTGGGAGGTATTCAGCCTGACGATGCGTGCACCATCGTTTACACGTCCGGCACGACCGGCGATCCCAAGGGTGTCGAGCTGGCTCACCGCAACCTCGTCGACATCTGCCGGGCGATCCTGAAGGTACACCCGCTCAACGACACCGACTCGACACTCTCGTTCCTGCCGTACGCGCACGTGTTCGAACGCATCAATGGCATCTTCGTCGGCCTCATGTTCGGCGGCCAGACCTGGATCTCCCGCGGCGTCGACCACCTCACCGAGGAGCTCGGAGAGGTGCAGCCGACAGTCATGTGCAGCGTTCCGCGAATGTACGAAAAGATGCACGCCGCGGTGATGGCGCGCGTGCGCGAGGCGAGCCCGGTCCGACAGGCGTTGTTCCGCTGGGCCCTTCGTGTCGGGAAGCGTTACGCGCATGACTCAACCCGGGGCCCGGTCCTGCAGGCCCAGCACCGGCTCGCCGACAGGCTTGTGCTGGCGGCCCTTCGCCGGCGGCTGACCGGCGGCCGGCTGCGCTTTTTCATCAGCGGGGGAGCCGCCCTGGCACAGGAAATCGAGGAGTTCTTCTGGGCCATCGGCGTGCCGATCCTGAATGGATGGGGCATGACTGAAACCTCATCAGGAGCTTGCTCTAACACCCTGAACGACCATCGCTTCTTGACCGTCGGCAAGCCGTTCCCCGGCGTCGAGCTGAAGATCGCAGAGGACGGCGAGATCCTGGTCAAGAGCCCTGGCAACATGCTCGGCTACCACCACAAACCCGAAGCCACGGCCGAGATGCTGAAAGACGGCTGGATCTATTCGGGTGACATCGGCGAGATCGACGCGGACGGCTTCCTGAAAATCACCGACCGCAAGAAGTCCATCTTCAAGACGGCCGGGGGTAAATACGTCGCTCCGGTCCAGCTCGAGTTCGCGCTCGCGAGGGACCCGATGATCGTTCGGTCGGTGATCATCGGGGAAGGACGTCCCTACGTCACGGCGCTCATCGTTCCCGACCGAGCTGCCGCAGTCAAACAGGGCCTGGACGAAGCCGGCATCAAATCACACATGCAAAAG
>DATHDR010000024.1:0-4509 GCA_035318965.1 Verrucomicrobiia bacterium
CTTGGGGCATCTATGCCCTGAGTGACGCAGCTCGAGACAGCTTCGTCACGCCGCCATATACCGGGGAGGTGCGAACAAGCAGAAACAGGGAAGGGAGCGTCGGCCTCACGGTCGCGCTTGCAGACGCGAGTCAGCCGGTCACCCGGGAGTGCGCATCAGCTTTAGAAGAGATCAACCGGCACTCCGCCATTGAGAAGGAGGTTCGTTTGTGCGTAAGTTAGCTTTGCTCTTGACCGCGCCACTGGTCGCGGCCGCGGGACTGTTGGGGACATCGGTGGTGGCCCTGGCAGACTCTCAGACCACCTGCTTGAGTCTCCCGAACTGCAAGACGGTCACCATCGACGGGGATGGAAAGCTGACCAGCGGTTCGACGTCCGGGAACATCAACTTCACCGGCCTGGCAGCGAGCACCACTTACACCGCTCCCGACAGCATCGAGGCGCTCGGCACGAGCCATCAGTACGTAGGAGGAAGCTACACGCTCAGCTTCGCCACGACATGCGCTCTCGGCAGCGCGACCAGCAGCTCGTACACCGTGACCGGGGTGATTCAATTTCCGTCAAACTACCCGACGCCCCCGGCGACCAGTGGGACCCTGCCCACAATAACCACGGACGCGAGTGGGAATTTCAACTGCAACTACACGCTTACCTATCCAACCATCGACAACACCAACGACAGCACAGGCGGGAATGGGCATCTGTCTTCGGTAAGGAATGACATCTGGGCAATGAGTGGCAGCACGGTGCTAACCCAGACTGCATCTACCTCAGTGGAGCCCGACGGCCAGCCGCCGACCTCCATTCCTGAGGCACCACTACCCATCCTGATTCCCGTCGGCATCGTCCTCATCATCGGGGCCGGGTTGGTCGTGTGGCGCCGGAAGCTGTTCGCAACCTCCTGAACCCAAGCCGTCATCCGGGTGCTTAGACCGCCCCGAATGGGGCCGATCGAGCAGGCAGGGGCGCGCCAGGGCAACCTGGGCGCCCCTGGTCGTGCGAGCTTGGCCTTGCCATTCGTTCTGTCCGGACGTGCGCAGCTCGCGTTTCGCGCCGCGGTGGTGGTGGCTCTCACGCTGGCCGCCTACCAGTATTCGCTCATCACCCTGGCGCGGGGTCTGGCGCTCGACTCGCCGCTCTCCTACCTCGGCCTGATCCCCATCATCTCCCTGCTGCTGATCGCGATACGCGTTCTGGCGCCGATCAGCGAGCTGGACATTCACGACCGCTACCTGGACTACATCATCGGCGTGCCGCTCCTCGCGATCGCGATCGCGATCGTCATGCTGGCGCCCGCGTGGCTGTCGAGCTTGTTCTGGCTGTGGAGGCTCGACCTGGTCTCGCTCCCGATCTTCGTGGCCGGAGCGATCAGCATCATGTTCGGGAGTCGCGCCCTCTGGCGTCTGCGTCTGCCAGTCGCATTTCTGTTTCTCGCGTGGCCGCTGCCCTACGCGCTTTTTGTCGTCAGCGGGCTTGCCTCAATCACCGCTGCCACCGCACATGTGGTTGGCTCAGTGATCCATTTTCTGCCGGTCGCTCAAGCCTATCCCTCGGATGACGGGTCGCTCTTCCTGGTGACGCACCACGGAGAATCGTTCATCCTCAGCGTGTCCTCCGCATGTGCTGGAGCGAACAGCATGGTCGGCTTTTTGCTGATCGGGGGAGCCGTGGCCACCCAGATGCGGGGATCGCTGTGGAGCAAGCTGGCATGGCTTGTCGCCGGCGTCACCCTGATGTGGGCCGTGGATGTCGTGCGCATCGTTCTCATACTGGCGGCCGGCAGCGCTTTCGGCGAGGGGTTCGCCATCGACACCGTTCACCCAGTGATAGGACTGATCTTTGTCAGCCTCGCTGTGTTGGCGATGATCCGGGCGGTGCCGCTGTTCGGACTCAGGCTTGCATTGCCCCGCATCAGACTCAGAAGGCCGACTTACGCGCAGGCCGTCGGACGGCGACCTGCAGTGCGCCGCGTGGCCGTGGCCCTGGTTGTCGTCGGCCTGGCCGGGACATTGGCCACGACGGCGAACATCGGGATGCAGCGCTACCAACTGCTGGCCGAGGATCTGGGGACGCCCCGCCTCCAGCCGGCAACGGTGGCCCGGGCCAGCGTCGCAGGCTGGACGCTTTCTTGGAATGATCACTATCCGTGGGTAAGCCGCTACTTCGGCGCGGGGGCGACCTGGGACCGCTACGTATATGCTCCCAAGCCGGCCGCGGCCGGCTCCACAACGACGCAGCGCCCAGTGTTCCTCGACCTCATCTCGACAGGCGACCTGATTACGTTTTCCACTTATGGCCTGGAAGCCTGCTATCGATTCCATAACTACGACGTCCTCGACAACCAGACCGTGCAGCTGGGGGGTGGCCTGACCGGACATGAGGTCACGTACCACATCCGGCCCACGAACTCAGCGTGGACTGCCGTGTACTGGGAATGGCCGGTGCACATACCGACAGGCGATCGCTACGAAAGGATCATCCTGAGCATGTCGACGGACTACGCCGAGGCTTCTGTTACGAAGGATCGGATGCGCTCGTTCGCCGGCGAAGTCGTCGCGGCGAGTGCGATCCGGGCCTCCGGCGAACCTGTTGGGAATCTATGAGCGGGCCAGGGCCCGGACTTATGAATAAGCCCATTGGGTCTGAGCCCGAAGCGATGCACGGCCGCCTGGCCTGGAGCGTCGATACCTTGCGACTCCGGTACCCACACATGTCCGCTGACCGAGTTCTGAGCGCCGCCCAGGCGCGGCTACTTGCCGGCGCCGGCGGGGCCATCGTTCTGGGCCTGGTCGTCGCGCCAGTGCACACGCTGGTCGTGCTGAACGCCTTCATCGCCTTCGCCTACACAGTCGTCCTCATTCACAACTTGATCCTCTGGCCAAAAGTGATCAGGGATCCGAAGCTGGTCCAGATCGACGACGACGAGGCCAGGGCCATTCCTGCGGCTGAG
Source organism: Verrucomicrobiia bacterium (assembly GCA_035318965.1). Taxonomy (GTDB): domain Bacteria; phylum Chloroflexota; class Dormibacteria; order Dormibacterales; family Dormibacteraceae; genus Palsa-870. The sequence continues at coordinate 2,950 of DATHDR010000024.1, forward strand.
CTGCCGACCTACACGATCCTGGTGGCGGCCTATCGCGAGCACGAGATCATCGCTGAGACGCTGAATGCTATGGCGCGAATCGACTATCCGCGCAATCTGCTCGAGGTGAAGCTGATTCTCGAGGCGGACGACCAGGCGACGAGGGCTTCGGCGCTGGCCGCAAGATCCGTTCTCGACGTCGACATCGTGCTGGTCCCGGCCGCATCTCCACGAACCAAACCCAAGGCGTTGAACTATGGGTTTGACACTGCGCGCGGACAGTTGATCACCGTCTATGACGCGGAGGATCGGCCCGATCCCCTGCAGCTGCGCAAGGCCGCGCTCGCCTTCCGGCGCGCCGACCCGAAGCTCGCCTGCCTACAGGCCCGGCTCGAATACCACAACCCCCACCAGAATCGCCTCACACGGTGGTTCACCGTCGAGTATCTCGCCTGGTTCTCGAGGTTGCTGCCCGCGATCGCAGAACGTGGCACTCCAGTGCCCCTCGGCGGAACCTCGATGCACATCCGGCGTGACGCGCTGATGCAGGTCGGAGGCTGGGATCCATACAACGTCACCGAGGACTGTGACCTGGGCGTCCGCCTCTACCGGTTGGGCTTTCGCACGGCGATCCTCGACTCGATCACCTACGAGGAAGCCAACAGTGACTTCGTCAACTGGGTCAAACAGAGGTCGCGCTGGTACAAGGGGTTTGCTCAGACCTGGCTCGTTCACATGCGCCAGCCGCTCCGGCTCTGGCGAGAGCTCGGGCCGTCGGCCTTTTTCGGCTTCAACATCCTGGTCGGCGCCACGACGCTGGTCTCGCTGCTCAACCCGGTTTTCTGGGTCTCGACGGTCCTCTGGTTTCTCATCCGGCCCGAACTGCTCCAAACCGTGTACCCGGGATGGATCTATTTCCCGGGCCTGATCTCGATGATCTTCGGCAATTTCTTTGCGTATTACCTCGGATTGGTTACGGTTCGAGCCGCGAATCGACCCGATCTGCTCAGCGCCGTGCTCTTGTACCCGATTTACTGGGCGATGATGTCGATCGGCGCGCTCCGCGCCTTCCTCCAGCTCCTCGTCTCACCCTTCTTCTGGGAAAAGACCGCCCACGGTCTGGACCGGCCGGTCGCACCCGAGGTGGTCTGAGGTGGCGCTCTCAGCCGCGCTGCCACGCTCGCGCGCGATTGCGCTACCGGCGTTGCGGCTGCCGCGGCCATCCGAGGAAGCCGTCGTCTTTGTCCTTATGGCCAGCCTGTACGTGGCAGTTGCTTACGCTCTGGTGTTCTGGGGCAATGCGCTGGCCAACGATGGGGTCTCGCGCGTCGCGACCGCGAACCGCATTCTGTTCAGCCGCGATCCTCACCTGGCCGCAATCGGATTCGTGTGGAGTCCACTGCCCAACCTCGTGCTGCTGCCGCTGGTGCCCTTCAAGTTCCTATGGCCGGCGCTGGTGCAAAAAGCGTTTGCCGGGAACATTGTGTCCTCGCTTTTCATGGCGGGCGCCGTATGGCAGCTGCTGGGTTTTCTGCGGGAAATCGGAGTCAAGCGCGCGATGCGGCTCGCCCTAGCCGCCTG
>DATHDR010000025.1:0-2790 GCA_035318965.1 Verrucomicrobiia bacterium
CTACTGGGACTCGACCGAGTGCAAGCGAGCCTCATATGACGCGGTGGCCAAGGAGTGGACCGTTGTCGTAGAGCGCGACGGCGGCGAGATGACGCTTCGACCGAAACAGCTCGTACTGGCAACCGGCATGTCGGGCAAACCGAGCCTCCCTGACATCGAGGGCATGGACGTCTTCACCGGCGTTCAGCATCACTCGTCGGAGCACCCTGGGCCCGATGCCTACCGTGGCAAAAAGGCGGTCGTCATCGGTTCGAATAACTCGGCTCACGACATCTGCGCCGCGCTCTGGGAGGTCGGCGCGGACGTCACCATGGTTCAGCGATCGTCGACGCACGTCGCGAGATCCGACTCTCTGATGGAGTTGGGTCTTGGCGCCCTCTACTCGGAGAGCGCCGTTGAGTCCGGCATGACCACGCAGAAGGCCGACCTTACATTCGCCTCGATTCCCTACCGGCTACTTCACGCGTTTCAGATCCCGGTCTACGACGCGATCCGCGAACGGGACGCCGACTTCTACGCGCGGCTCGAGAAGGCAGGCTTCATGCTCGACTTCGGCGACGACAACTCTGGGTTGTTCATGAAGTACCTGCGCCGCGGCTCCGGCTACTACATCGATGTCGGCGCCTCCGAGCTCGTGGCCAACGGTGATATCAAGCTCGAGTCTGGCGTCGATGTCGTGCGACTGACCGAGAATGCAGTCGTGCTGAGCAGCGGCAAGACACTCCCCGCCGATCTTGTTGTCTACGCGACCGGCTACGGCTCGATGAACGGATGGGCCGCCGATCTGATTTCCCCGGAGACCGCGGCGAAGGTCGGCAAGTGTTGGGGTCTCGGGTCGGACACCACCAAGGACCCCGGGCCATGGGAGGGAGAGCTGCGCAACATGTGGAAACCCACCCAGCAGGAGGCGCTTTGGTTTCATGGCGGCAACCTGCACCAGTCGAGACACTATTCCCTGTACCTGGCGCTTCAGCTTAAGGCGCGAATGGAACGACTTCCGACACCGGTTTATGGGCTTCAGGAGGTCCACCACCTGAGTTAGCGGCGCAACTCGCGGACCCTGAGGCCGGGCGCATAGACTCGATTGCGCTTGCATCGCCTGTTAGTCTCCCAGCGCGTAAGAGAGAAGTGAAGACCACCCGACACGGTGCCCATCTGGTCCAGCTGACCAAATACCCGGTTGCGTTCCCGATGAACTGCTACCTGGTGCTGGAGGAAGACGGGCTCACCCTGGTCGACAGCACGATGTCCTCACCGGCCGACGACGTGGCAGCTTTGGTCAAGCAGCTCGGAACGGAGCTCCGCCGCGTTGCTTTGACGCACGCACATGGTGACCATGTTGGCGGTGTGGGCGGCGTGCGGCTGCGCTTTCCCGGCGTCGAGGTTTCGATTGCGAAGCGCGACGCCCCGATCCTGGCTGGAGACAAAACTCTGCTCACGACTGAGCCGCAAACGAAAATCAAGGGCTACTTCGTTAAGGTGGACTGGAAGCCTGATCGTCTGCTCAACCCAGGCGATCGCGTCGGGTCGCTGGAGGTGGTAGCTTCACCCGGACATACCCCTGGGCACGTCGCGTTCCTCGACGTGCGTGACCGCAGCCTGATCGCCGGCGACGCCTTTCAAACCCGCGGCGGCATTGCCGTGTCCGGCGACTTGCGGCCGCTGTTTCCTTTCCCCGCGATGGCGACCTGGAACAAACAGACCGCGCTGGCTTCAGCGGTAGCCCTGCGAGCGCTCGGGCCGTCGCTCCTCGCCGTCGGGCACGGCGAAGCCATCAGCCAACCGGCTGCGGCCATGGACCGAGCGATCGAACGAGCCCGACGAGCCTTCAGCTGAGACGAGGGCACGCAAGCAATTGATCCCTGACGCGGCGTTCCTGTTCTCGATCGCCGGGCTCAGGACGCCTGACACCACGAGGTCGCCCAAGCGCTCCTCCAACCACCCCTCTTCCTACTAATGCCATTCTTCGTCTCAAGCGATGAGGTCAAGCTGTACTACGAGACGATCGGTAAAGGCCCAGCGTTGGTTCTGCAGACCGGCGGAGCGGGCGACGGCTCAATGTGGCGCGACGCAGGATATGTCGAGGATCTGTCATCAGCTTTCCAATGCGTACTGTTTGACCACCGGGGACACGGCCGCAGCGATCAGCCGTCCCTAGCTCAGGCGCACACAATGCCGCGGTACGCGGCTGACGTTGTGGAAATGCTCGATCACGCCCGCATCGAACGAAGCGCGTTCTGGGGCTACTCACAAGGTGGCGAGATCGGACTCGCCATTGCGGCGCTATATCCAGAGCGGATTACAGCGCTGATTACCACTGGAGTCATCAGCAATCCGGACCGAAGGGCCAATGCAGCCGAGGATGCCGAGACGATCGGCGGGATCCGAGAGCACGGATGGGACGGCTTGCTTGGCACTGGCACGGTCAGCTCGATGCCGACATGGTTCCAACGCCAGGTGCAAACGACGAACCCCGAGATGGTAGCCCTATGGCTGGAGGCGTATGGAGACTGGGATCCGTGGGCGCGACTGCCTCAGATCGCGACTCCGATCCTTATGTTCGTTGGGCAGCTTGAAGATCCCGAAGAATGGAACTCTCGCGCGGCTAAGCTCGCGCCTAACGCGCGAGTGGTCCGCATGACTGGCCTCGATCATTTGGAAGCCTACATTCGCTCGGACCTGGTCCTACCGGTCGCCAAGGAATTCCTATCGCGGTGAGGTTGCTCTGAGACAATCTTCGGGCGGAAGCCCCGTATGACCGACTACATCAGCCCGCAGCAGTGCCACGAC
>DATHDR010000026.1:0-8017 GCA_035318965.1 Verrucomicrobiia bacterium
CATTGACGGCGAAACAACAAACGCGATCGCGAAGTATCCGGAGATCAAGGCCGACACCGAGCTGTACTCGGCCATCGTCGCGCACGAGCATCTCCCTTCGGGTGAGCTCACCGACGAGCAGAAGCTGGTCCTGTACCGCGCGTGGAAGCTGCTCCGCGCGCTGACCCTGACGCAGACCGGCAGCGACTATTCGTTCTCCTATCGCGTCCTGTCGAAGGGCGGAGCCGCCTCGTACCTGATGGTCACCGGCACGGTTCGCGTGGACGGGGTGGTGACGGTGAGCTCGCGCACGCCGACCGGGGCGCCGCCCTGCCCGATCTGTCTTGCCGCCTCGACGCTGATCTCCACTCCTACCGGCGCGGTTCAGGTCACCCACATCAAGCCAGGCATGGTGGTGTGGACCGCAAATGCCGACGGCACGAGAGTCGCCGCTCAAGTGCTCGAGGTCGGCAGCATGGAAGCGCCCACCGGCCACCGCATGGTCCACGTGGTCCTGGCCGACGGCCGCGAGCTGCACGCGTCGCCCGGGCACCCGACCGCGGACGGCCGCCCGCTTGGCTCCCTCGCCGCCGGTGACGTGCTCGACGGCTCCAGGATCGTCCTGTGGGCGCTGGTGCCCTACGCAGGCGAGCGGACCTACGACCTGCTGCCCGCCGGACCGACGGGCGCCTACTGGGCGAATGGGGTCCTGCTCTCGACCACCCTGGTGCATCAAGTCACGATCAAGTAGCTCACGACGATGACTTCGCTGAAGGCCGGCGATTTTGTTGCAGCTAGCTGACTTCTTCCTCTTCCACCAGGCGCAGGTGGCCGCTGACGTCGAGCCCGAGGTGCCGCGCGAAGAAGCCCGCGACGCGTTCGACGTAGAGCGGGCGGTCGGCGAAGTATGCCCCCGTGTGCGGGGCGCCCTGGACGATCCAGATCTCGCGCGGACCGCGGTACGCGTCGTAGAGGCGGCGGCTGTGATGGACGGGGGTGATGTCGTCGGCGCCGCCGTGGACGAAGAACAGCGGCCGTGGCTCGAGTGAGCTGAGAATGTCGCGCGGGCTGCACTCGGAAATCCAGCTTCGCGTTCGCATCCAGAACATGACGCCCGCCAGCCAGACGAACGGCGAGCCCGGCAGCTTCGTAGCGCGACGGACGTTTTCGATCATCAAGGTGCGAAGGTCGCTGAACGGGCTGTCGAGGACAAGTGCCTCAACGCCGGGCTCGCCCGCGGCGCCCAGAAGTGAGACGACAGCGCCCATCGAGTAACCGAGCAAGCCGATCCTCGCGTGCGAGATCCGCTTGCGGGCGAAGGCGATCACCGCCTGCAGCTCCAGGACCTCTTTGATGCCAAAGGTGATCGGCGCGCGGTCGCTGCCCGGCATTCCCCGATACGAATAGAGCACCACGTTGAATCCCTTGCGCCACAGAGCCGCGGCGATCCCAAGCGAGCCCTGGCGCTGGCCCTTATGCCCGCCGGAGACGATGACGGTCTGCGGCGATCCCGGCTGGCGGAAGTGCCATGCCCCAAAGTTCACACCGTCGGCTGTGACCAGCTCGACCTCTTCGTAATCCGCCTGGAACTCGAATGGCGTGAACGTGAAATCGTCGAGCGGCACAGGGCGGTCGGGAACAAACGCCCTTCGGTACAGCTGGTAGGACAGAGCGATGTACAGGACCAGCAGCACCGCCACGACGACGGCCAGGTAGGTCAGTGGACTCACCTGATTCGAAGCTTAGGACTTTGCAGGCGCCTGCGACCTCTTAGCCGCCTGCGGCCGCTTAGGCGAACACCCGGCTGAGCTCATAGAGCTCCTTCGGCACCCGACGGGTTACCTTGATCACGTCCGCGAGCGCCACGACCTCGACGTCGCCGTTGCGGCGGATGGGGATCAAGCCGCTCTTGCCGGCGACGATCAGCTCCACGGCCTCCACGCCGAGGCGGGTCGCCCAGATCCGGTCCGTCGGCGAAGGAGAACCCCCGCGCTGCAGGTGCCCGAGAACGGTGACCCTCGTTTCAAAACCCGTCTCGCGCTCGACGTTGGCCGCCAGCAGGTCGCCGATGCCCCGCTTGGACAGGCGCACGTGGCCGAACGCATCTTTCTCGGCAGCCCCGCCGGCCTCGCTTTCCAGCTCCGGGATCCGGGCGCCTTCCGCGACCACGATGATGCTGAACAGCTTGCCCTCGCCGCGGCGCCGGTACAGGTGGCCGACGACGTCTTTGAGGCTCTCCTCGAACTCGGGGATCAGGATCAGGTCTGCCCCACCAGCGACTCCGCCCATCAACGCCACCCAACCGGCGTCGCGGCCCATGACCTCGACCACCATCACCCGGTGGTGGGCGGAGGCGGTCGTGTGCAGCCGGTCGAGCGCCTCGGTCACGACTCCGACCGCGGTGTCGAACCCGATGCAGAACTCGGTCACCGCAAGGTCGTTGTCGATCGTCTTGGGCACGCCAACGGTCGGGAACCCGGCCTCGTGCAGCGCGGCGGCGACGCTCAACGTGTCATCTCCACCGATCGACACGAGTGCCTCGATTCCGTTGTGCCGCAGCGAGCGGATGACCCTGGTGATGCCGTCCTGCTCCTTCAGCGGGTTTGTGCGCGAGGTGCCGAGGATGGTGCCGCCCATCGGGAGGATCCCTCGAACGCTGGCGGGCGTCAGCTCGTCGATCATGCCCTCTTCAAGACAGCCCGCCCAGCCGTTCTGCACGCCGCTCACCTGGTGGCCGAGCTGGAACGCACGGCGGGCCACCGCCCTGATCGCCGCGTTCAGCCCCGGCGCGTCACCGCCCCCGGTGAGAACCCCGATTCGCACGGGGATAGGTTAGAACGTCATGCGCATCGATCACGCTGCGGCGACCTTCCTCAACAGATCGGCGAGCGTGATTTCGGCCAGCGAGTGCAGCAGCACGTCGGCGTCACTCAAGTCGAGCTTGGCGGTGATCGAGTTCGGGATCGCGACGCATCGCAGCCCCGCACGCTTCGCAGCCGTCACGCCGTTGGGGGAGTCTTCGATGGCGATCGCCTCCGCCGCGGTGACGCCCAGGCACTCCAGCACGGCGATGTAGAGGTCCGGTTCTGGTTTCGCGTTGGCAACTTCATCCCTGCATCGCAGGCAGTCGAACCTCTCGAGGATGCCCAGGCGCGCGAGGTGGCCTCTGACCCATTCGGCGGTGGAGCTCGAAGCGACTCCGACCTTCAGCCCAAGGGCTTTCGCCTGGTCGAGGTGCTGCATGACGCCGGGCAGCAGCTTCTGCGCGAGCACCAGCTCTGTCCGCCGGCCGATGCGGCGGTCGAGGACCTCCTTCGGCAGCGACCGCCCCAGCCGCTCCTCGAGGTGGTGCTGAGGGTGAAATCCGGTCGTCGTCGATCCGACGATCTGGACCCATCGCTCGAATGGGAGCTCCTCACCGTGCGCCTCGTACACCTCTAGCCACGACCGGTACACCGGCCCCTCTGTATCGAGGATCAGACCGTCGAAATCGAAGACGATGGCGCGGATCATCCGGCGCCACTTTAGCTACCGCGTAGCGATTGGCGTGCCAATTGCTTAGGATCGCCCTGGCCGTGTTCCTGAGTACGTCGCATGCCTGAAGAAGCTCGCAAACCGACCTCGCGACAGCCGGATCGGGGCCGGGCGCTGTTCTGGGCGGCGGCTGCCTTGCCGGGCGTGGCGCTGGTCTCCGTAGCGCTCATGACCTTCATCCTCTTCGGTGTCCTCGACGCCATCCACTACGTATCGATCAGGGACTTTTTCACACCCGATCCCCTGGCGGCAGGTGGCGTGCTCGGACTGGTCGGCGGCGCGGAGGGCGTGACACTGAGCATCGTCATCGTCGCGGTCGTGTTCGGCATCCAGAACACCTCGTCCCGCTACTCGCCACGCATCATCGGCATCTTCACCCGCAACCCGCTCAATGCCTTGGTGCTGAGCTTCGCGCTCGCCTCGATCCTCTATACGTTCCTCGTCCGCAGCGAGGTGAAGACCAGCTACGTTCCAATGTGGAGCGTCGGCGTGGCCGAGGTGCTCGCCCTCATCAACTTCGCCATCCTGCTGCCGTATGTCGGCTACATCTTCGAGGTGATGAGGGCCGAAACGCTTGTCGAGAGCATCATGCGACGAGCGAAGCGCGAGCTGAAAGCGGCCACCAACAGCCGTCATCCCCGCAGGCACCGGGACGCGTTGATGACGTCGATCGCACAGGTCACGGACATCGCATACGGCTCGATCCAGCTTGGCGACATGCCGGTGTGCGTCCTCACCATCGAAGTCCTGGGCCGCTTTCTCGCGGACGACTACATGAAGCTCAGAAAGAACTGCGCACCGGAGTGGTTCCAGGTGAGCCATGCCGACATGCCAGGAGCCTCGGACCAGATCGTGGCCGAGGTGAATCGCGCGCGGACATGGTTCGCCTACACCATCATGTCCAGCTTCGTCGACATGGTTGGCCTCACCCCCGTGCATCGCAAGGAGGCGGTGCACGCCATCGCCGTCGCGACACGCGACGCAGGAATCGCCGCGATCCAGGAGGGCGACACTGAGGTCGCCGAGCTCTGCCTGCGCTTTTTCAATACGTACCTGAGGGCGGCGATCAACCAGAGCGCGCCCACGTTCGCCTCCGTGATCATGAACGAGTACCGGAGATTCGCGATCGGGGCGCTGGAATGGCGGCCGGACCTCTCAGTCGAGGCCGCGGCCCACCTACTTCGATACGGCCGCCACTTCGACGATGCGGGCATGCCGGCGACGCTTGGGGCCGCGGCCGAGGACGTCGCCGACCTCGCCATCGAGGCCAGGGCGCGCGACCCGCAGGTCTCGCTCAAGCTGGCGCGCCTGCTCGTACGCAACCTGTTGGACCTGACTCCGAATGCGCGGCCGATCGGGCTCAACGGGATGTTCAAAGGCGTGGCCAAGCTGACGTTCTGGGCGATGGCCGCGGACCAGAGGGACATCGCCCGGGTCCTGGTCGAAGGCATTGCGGCAGCGCCGCCAGACTTCGTCGATGCCGCCCTCGACCGGATGGAGTCGATGCAGAACGGGCTTTTCTGGGAGGTCAACGAGCGTGTGATCGCCTTCGACTGGGTCGATAAGTCGCTGCGTGCGGAAATCCCCAGGCTTCGGGCTGCGCTGCTCCGGTCCAAGGGATCGATCGAATCGCTGGCGGTCGAGCTCGAAAAAGCTCCGGCGGTGCAAGACCTTGTTCCGCCCGAGCCGAGCGCGGCTGCTGCCGCCCCCGCCGCTGCCGCAGCGGCCGCAGCTAAGTCTGAGCCGTCTGGGTGTTGATCATCGCGGTCGACGCCGTCTCGAAATAGTCGAGCAGCGCCTTGCGCACCGCGGGCGCCAGATCGAGCGATTCGACCGCGGCTGTCATGTGACCCAGCCAGGCGTCGCGCTCAACCCGACCGATCGCAAACGGTTGGTGCCGGAGGCGCAGCCGGGGATGGCCGCGCTGCTCGCTGTAAGTCCTCGGTCCGCCCCAGTACTGGATCAGGAAAAGGGTCAGTCGCTCGGTCGCGCCTGACAGGTCTTCCTCGGGGTAGACGGCGCGCAGCAGCGCATCCTCGGCCACGCGCGAGTAAAACCGCTGGACCAGCAACCTGAACATCTCCTCGCCGCCCGCGAGCTCGAACACACTTCGGTTCAACATCAAACTCAGGTCGGGGTGATGCCCGCGCCCGCGAGGATCTCCGCGGTGGGCCGGACTACCGCGTGGGCCGCTCTGAGCCCGGTTTTCTCGATGTAGCGCTCGATGATCCGCCGACCGACGGCGTACCCGCCCATGTGTGGAATGCCGGCAGTGCGCAGCCCCAACCGGTCGGCCACCGCGTCGCCCAGGACGTATGGAGTCCAGTCGGGAAACGAGCTCCCCGTCCCGAAGGCGCCGATGACCTTGTCGAACGCCTCGTCGAGGGCGGCGCCCGTGACACCCGCGTACCAGGCTCCGGTGGAATCAGGGCCACACACCTCCCCCGTGAAGACTTCGGCCAGGCCTTCGTGGATCACCCACTCGGCGAGGTTGAATCGAGTCTCCACGTTAGGAGTGCGCAGGTTGTGGGCGAGCTCGTGGACTCCGCAGGCGCCGATGCGGGTGAGGTTGTAATCGGTCGGCCAGACCACCATCCAGATGCTGCCCGGCGTCGCACCCATGCCGTAATAACCCAGCGTGCGCTGCATGAAGATCTCATCGTCGGGGTTGCCCAATGTCAGCACCACCTCGATCCGGTCCGGGTGCCGGATGCCGGGCAGGACCGAGCGCTGGTATTCCCACGCACGCGCGAGCTCGCGGCGCAGCTGGCCCCAGGCGTCCGCCGCGATCAGCTGCTTCAGCGCTTTCGGATAGCGCGGGTCATCCACGTTGACGCGGAATCCGTCGCCCTGCTCATGGATCTGCTTCAGCTGCTTCAGCGGTTCCTGGTCGAATGTCGAGATTCCGCGCATCGCGGCCAGGGCATCCAGGCGAGCCGGAGCGGGCAGCGTGAACAGGTGCGTCATCGCCGCCGCGTCGTCGTGGACGTCAATCTCGATCTGGTCGTCGGTGGTCAACGCCATGCGCGGCCTACTTTACGAACCGGTTGATCACGCCCCTGCCGCCGGGTGAGGCAGCGGGACCTCCTGGAGTGCAGAGAGGCGTTCCATCTCCGCTTCCCTCGGTAGGAACCACGCGATCGCGATCGTAAGGATGACCAGCACGACATGAGTCATGAGCGACCGCTGCAACCCGATCGCGTCGGCGATCGCTCCGTTGATCGGGATGCCAACTGCTCCGGTGACGAAGCCAAGCCCCATGACAAGCCCTGAGGCCAGACCGGCTCGCGCGGCCATCAGCTGCTGCGCCATCAGGAGCATCAGCGGTGCAGTTGAGGCGGCGAGGAGGCCGATAAGCGCACCGCTGGCGAACGCCCACGGCCCTGGAAACATCGTGAAAAGCAGAATCGCCGGCACGCTGAGCACGAGCGTCGCGAGAATCACAGTCCGTCTTCCGTATTGATCCGCAAGCGTGCCGCATCCAACTGTGCCGACAGCGCTCGCGAGCACGAGCGTGGTGGCAAGCGGACCGTAGAACGCGGGTCCGTAACCAAGCTGCTCGTACCAGGTCGGGGTGAAGGCCTGGAACACGTTGACCGTCCAGCTTCGGGACATCATCACCCCGATCACCACGGCCAGCGCGAAGATCGGCACCGGCCCAGCGCTCGCGTGGCGACGCGTATACGCGGCGATGCCCTTCACCTTGCCGCGCATGCCCCACAACAAGTAGCCGCCGGTGACCAGGCCTGGAATCACTAGCAAGCCTGTGCCGTGGATGCCGAAGGCGCCGAACAGGAGGATGCCGATGAGTGGACCCACGGCGACGCCGACCGTTCCGGCGGTGACGTAGATGGACATGCCGAAGCTGCGCCTCCAGGCGGGCAGCAGGGCGCGGACGTCGAGTGCCCCCATCGGATGGAAAGCCCCTGATCCCAGCCCGGATGCACACGCCAGCGCAACGAGCAGCGGGAAGCTCGTCACAAAACCCACGAGTGCGAACGTCAGCGCCGTCCAGCACAGCGCGAGGCCGGTGAATCGAGTGCCGAAGCGATCGGCCATCACCCCGAAGAGCGGCTGCGAAACGGCCGCCATTCCGCTGTACGCGAGGCTGACCAGCCCGACCGTCGCCAGGCTGAGCTGAAAGCGGCCGATCAAGACGGGGAACAGGATCGGTATGACACCCACGTAGCTGTCGACCGTGAGGTGGCCGGCCATCAAGGTCAGCAGCGTGCGGTTGCGAAGAAAATCCCTCAACAGAGCAAGGGTAGTTGGGGACGGCCGGAGTAAATCCGGCCTAGGTGCGGCGACTGCTAGGAGGCGTGACTCCTTGCGTGGTGCAGGTCGGACAAAGCCAGCGCCCGGTCAGCGGCACTGGCTCCATCCTCCGCAGTAACCGTCGTGTAACGGAGCCCGAACCCAGGGCGGTGGTAGACGACACGCCAGGGGTGCAACTGGCGGCCATCCTTACCCTGGATCCTTACGGCCCCGTCATAGACGGTCATCC
>DATHDR010000027.1:0-3776 GCA_035318965.1 Verrucomicrobiia bacterium
CAGCTCGACGGCGAGTGGCGGGACGTGTTGGTCGTGGAGCGCTTGTTGGACCTTGCTAGGGCTTGACGATGGCGATAATGAATCCGTCATAGCCAGTCCAAAGAGCTCCTGGCGAAGCAAAGTCGACATCTCGGGGCGCCTTGAGGCGAATTCTCTGCTCTTCTTCGATGCGACTTCACACCCGCTAGGTGACGCGCCTCATCACGTTCCGAACGCCGTGAAGTAGATCCGGGCCCGCCGAGAGGCTGTGGGTGTTCGACGCCTACGACCTCAAGGAGGACCCGGATGCAGCACCGTAATGCCCCGCTCACCCCAAACGGCAGGCGCCGCTTGGTAGCGCTGGTGGAAGACGAGGGCCTCACGTTCGAGGCGGCCGCGGCCGCCTCGAACGTGGCGAAATCGACAGCCCACCAGTGGGTCTCGCGTTGGCGAGCCGCCGACGAGGAACAGCGGCGGGATCTGGCCTGCCTAAAAGACCGCTCCTCGCGTCCGCACCGCAGCCCGGCGATGCTCGACGAGGCTGACCACGAGCGCTGCCGCGAAGTGCGCCGGCGCACCGGTTGGGGGCCGCGGCTGATCGGCTCTGAGGTGGGCATCCCCCACGCAACAGTGCACCGGGCGTTGAAGCGCCGTGGCTGCTCCCGGCGCCCGCGAGAGCCACGGCAGGCGGTTCTCCGTTACGAGTGGCCCTGCCCCGGCAACCTGCTGCACATGGACACCAAGCGCCATGCGCGCTTTCTGGAGCCCGGCCACGCGGTAACCGGCAAGCGCACCCATGGCTCGCGCGGCGCCGGCTGGGAGTTCGTCCACACCCCGCAAGACGACTGTTCCCGGCTCGCCTACTCGGAGATCCACGACGACGAGCGTGCCCAGACGGTCACCGACTTCACTCGCCGGGCCCTGGACTGGTTCCTCGATCTCGGGATCGTCGCCGAGCGCTTGCTCACCGACAACGCCTGGGTCTACGTGAAGAACAAGGGTCTGCGCCAGCTGCTGGCCGACAGAGCGATTGAGCACTGGCGCACCAAGCCCTACTCGCCCCAGACGAATGGGAAGGTGGAGCGCCTGCAGCAGACGATGGACCGCGAGTGGGCCCGGGGGCTCAGATACCGCTCAAGCGCAGATCGCCGAGCCGCCCTGCCACACTGGCTTGCTCACTACAACGAACGCCGAGGACACTCGGCCCTCGGCAACCGCCCGCCTATGGATCGCGTTCGGGACGTCTCGGGGCACGACAGCTAGGCAATCCCGCCCGGGCGGTTGCGGGGAATCCTTAGGGCTACGCCTTAGGGCTACGCCGCAGCCCGCTTCCTTGACCGCGAAACCTTGCTCGCATCGACAACCTTGCCGGTGCGATTCAGAATTCGAATCTCGCCTCCGCCTTCTTGGCGGATCAACTCTCGCGCGGTCTCGACCGCATCTGCCTTCGTGGCGCCGTGTGCGGTCGCACGTCGATGACCCTCCCTGACCACATCCCAGCCTCTTCCGCTGGTGGCCTTCTTCACGTAGCGCGTATTTTTCATCCGAGTCTCCTTGCGGCCATCTTCATGCGCTGACCCTACGTTAGCCGTCGGCGGATTTGGCAACCGGCCACAGCCGGGCCCAGCGTAGAACAACCTTCAGCAGAGAGCGGGGGAGCCGGGATTCGAACCCGGATTCACGGTTTTGGAGACCGTGCGCATAGCCGTTAACTCACTCCCCCAGGCTCGTGAAGTCTACGGTTCAGCCTCCACGATGGTGTCCGAGTGATCAGAGAACATATGTTCGTGGCGGATGATCACCAGAGCCGACGCTCAGCTGCAATTGACCTCATCGGCACCGGCCTCAGTGACTATGAGATCAGCAGGCGAACCGGCGCAAGTCGAAGTTCCATTCAGCGTTGGCGTCAACGTGGCGCCCCCGCTCGCGGCCGCGACAGCTGCGAAAGAGACTGGCGACCAACGGATCTGGCCAGCTACAGCTACCTGCTCGGAATCTATCTGGGCGATGGCTACATCAGCAAGGCGAGCCAGACTCCGGTCCTCGAGATCTCACTCGATTCCAGATATCCGGGAATCGTCGAAGAGTGCTCGAACGCAATTCGAAATACGGCCGAAATTGATGCCCGCATACATCACCGGCTGACTCGTCAGGGGAACTCCATCCGGATCACCGCCAACAGTCCAATCTGGCTGGCGGCCTTTCCTCAGCATGGCCCTGGGAAAAAGCATCTGCGCTCAATCAAGCTGGCGACTTGGCAAACCCAGATCGTTGACCGATTCCCCAAGCCGTTTCTCCGCGGCCTCATCCACTCTGATGGCTCGCGGACGGTCAACCGCTTTTCGGTCGCGCTACGAGACGGATCGCGAATCTACGCCTATCCCCGCTACTTCTTCACGAATCTCTCTGCCGACATTCGCGACATGTTCTGCGTGAGCTGTGAGCGCCTGGGAATCCACTGGACGCGGTCCAGCAACAAGAACGTCTCCGTCGCCGATAGACGTAGCGTCGAATTGCTCGACTCGTTCGTCGGGCCAAAGTCTGATGCGGGCGGAGGGATTCGAACCCCCACGCTCTTTCGAGCACCGGCCCCTAAAACCGGAGCGTCTGCCAGTTCCGCCACGCCCGCTTGCATGCTGCTCGGCGCTTAACGAGCGGCCAATGCCGCTTCGTCGCTCATAGATTCTATGATCGACGGCGTGGCGGTAGGAGAGGTAACGCCCGGCTACGAGCTCTGGCACCCGAATCGGGAGAAGGCCGACGTGGTCACGACCAAGTTCGTGGTCGCCTTCCTCATGCTCGCCACGGCGGTGCTCGCCGGCCTGATCACCATCGGCGGCTTCTCGCTGCTCAGCGGCGGGGGCGGGATGGGCGTCGTTTGCCTGATCTTCGCGGCGCTCTACGCGTTCTTCACCTACCTCGTAGGGCGAAGATGGAGCCGCGGCATCCTGCCGGTTGCCGCCTCCCTCTCGACGATTCTGGCGATCTTCTGCGCGGTCGGCGCCGACAGCTGGTTCGCCCGCGACAAGACCGGCTTCGAAGACGCGCTGATCCCGGTCTCGCTGATCGGGTTGCTGGTGCTGATCATGCTGCTGATCCAGGTCATCCTGATCGTCGCCTGCTTCTACGGCTTCAGCCAGGACTGGCACGTCGAGGAGGAGCGACCGATCGGCTCCGGCGAGGACTACGGCGCCGGCGCCCCACCGGACCCCGACGCGCCGCAGCCCGCCTAACCAGCGGCGGTCCAAAGCGCTGCGATGCCGGAGGTGGGACTCGAACCCACAAGCCCGTGAGGGCAATCGATTTTGAGTCGATCGCGTATGCCATTCCGCCACTCCGGCGCGGCGTGAACGATAGACCGCGCCTTGCGGGCCCGCACTAGACTCCGCCGCGGGATGAGGGTCCATCACCTCAACTGCGGCTCGCTCTGCCCTCACGGCAGGCGCCTGATCAACGGCGACGGCAGCCTGCGGGACCGTGGCCTGATCGTCTGCCACTGCCTGGCGATCGAGGCCGGCGAGGAGCTGATCCTCGTCGACACCGGCTTCGGGATCGAGGACGCGCAAGATCCGCGGCGACTCGGCGTCCAGCGCCTGGTGAACGCCAGGCCGGAGGTCGGGACGACGGCGCTGAAGCAGCTCGAGGGGCTCGGCTTCACGGCCAGCGACGTTCGCCATATCGTCACCACCCACCTCGACCCCGACCACACCGGCGGCCTCCCCGACTTTCCCGCCGCCGAGGTCCACGTCTTCGCACCCGAGCTCGAGGCGGCGCTTCACCCAAGCCTTGACGAGCGG
>DATHDR010000028.1:0-8438 GCA_035318965.1 Verrucomicrobiia bacterium
CGCTCACCCAGTGGGTGAACTGGCACTGGATCTTTTTCATCAACCTGCCGATCGGTGTCGGGACCCTGGTCCTTGGCGCATGGCTGATCGCCGAAAACCGCGGCCTGGGGTTGAGCCACGGAGTTGACGTCCTAGGAGCGATCCTCATCACGGCCGCGCTGATGCTCGGCGTCTATGCCATCGTCACGGCGGCTGACCTGGGCTGGACCTCAGCGCACACGCTGGGCTTTGGTGGCGCGGCGTTGGCCCTGATCGCCATCTTTCTGGTCCTCGAGTCTCGCCTGCGAAACCCGATCATGCCGCTCCGCATCCTAAGGCTGCGATCTTTGACCGGAGCCAGCGTGACCCGCGCATTCGTGTTCTCAGGCATGTTCACGAACTTCTTCGTAGGCGCTCTCTACCTCCAGCACATCAGAGGCCTGTCGGCTTTTGGAACCGGCCTTGCCTTTCTTCCGACGTCGCTTGCACTCGCAGCTCTCTCTGCCGGCCTGTCGGCGCGGTTGATGAGCCGGTTTGGGCCGAGGAACCTGGCGATCGCGGGCCTGCTGGTGATCAGCACCGCGCTTCTCCTGCTCTCCGGCGCCGACTCGCAATCGAGCTACTTCCCAAGGATTTTCGCCGCCTATCTGTTGTTCGGCCTGGGCGGCGGACTCGCCTTCATGCCACTGCTTTCAATCTCGATGTCGGAGGTGCCCGCTGCCGACGCCGGGCTGGCGGCCGGCTTTGGGAACGTCACGATGCAGATGGGGGCCGCCATCGGCCTGGCTGCTCTCGGTGCGATCTCGACCGCCCACGCCCAAACGCTGATGGCGCAAGGTTGGACCGTATCGGCCGCGTTGACGGGCGGCTACCAGCTCGCGTTCCTGCTCGCGGCGCTGTGCGTGGTCGCCGGGTTGGTGGTCGTGCTGATCGTGATCCGGCCTTCGGTAGGGATAGACGCCCGCAAGCCATCGCGGGTCGAGCTCGACCGTGCCGAGACCGAAGCGGCCTAAGGCTTTTTCGCTCGGACGTAAAAGCGACACGGCGGCGACTCCGCCGTCGTGTGGAAGTTCCAGTGACGGCACCACGCGGTGCCGTCAAACTTCCGGCACGTGCCGCACGTCACGCGTGGATGCTCGACGTGCGTCTTCTTCATGTGATCGTCTGGCCGCTCCCCGGGAAAGGCCTCACTCGGTAGCCGTGTCACAACACCTGATCACTTAACCAGAACCCAGAGTGGAGCTTTAGGCCGAATTTACTTCGGGCGTCACCTATGCCCCATCCAAGCGCCACGCAGCGTGGCCGAGGAGAGGAGGGGGTTCCGCGGTGGAGGACATCTGTCCTCACCCGCGCTTTCACAGCTGAGAGCGGACATCCCATAGCTCGGGGAAGAAGCGCTTGTCGAGCGTCGTGCGAAGGTACTGCGCGCCGCTGCTCCCGCCCGTCCCTGTCTTGCCGCCGATCTGGCGTTCCACCATCAATACGTGGCGCGCCCGCCAATGAGCGAACGCCTCGTCGTGGTCGAGTAGGGCTTCGCACAGGTCGAAGAGGTCGCCGTACCGCTCCCGGTCCCTGAAGATGTCGACGAGCGACGGAGAGCCGCGCCGCCCCACCAGGCCTCGGAACGCGTCGTCGAGCGACGGTTCGTCGAGGCGCTTGCGCAGCCTCGCCATCTCCTCTGGCGTCGCCTCGATGCGGGCCAGGTACTTCGGCTCCTTCAGCCCCGACAGGAATTCGATCTCGCGGAACTGCACCGACTGGAACCCGCTGGCTGGAGCAAGCTGCGAGCGGAAAGCCAGGAAGTCCTGCGGCGACATCGTCTCGAGGACCTCGATCTGCTCGACCAGCACCCGCTCGATGACATGAACACGGCGAAGGTAGTGCCGGGCGAAGAAGATGTCGTCGGCGTCGATACGGCTGCGGGCGGCCTCGAGCTCGAACAGCACGACCTTGAACCAGAGCTCGTAGACCTGGTGAGCGACGATGAAAAGGAGCTCGTCGTGCTCCTGGCTGAGCCCTTTCTGCAGCTCGAGAAGATTCGCCACGTTGAGGTAGGTGCCGTACGAGAGCTTGCGGCCTTCTTCTCCGAAACGAGATCCCATCAGTGCTTGAAGTGGCGCCGGCCGGTCACGACCATCGCGATCCCAGCCGCGTCTGCCGCCGCGACGACCTCTGCGTCCTTCATCGACCCTCCTGGCTGAATGGCCGCCGTGATTCCAGCCCTGATTCCCTCTTCGAGCCCGTCGGGGAATGGGAAGAACGCGTCGGACGCCATGACTGACCCGCGAGCTCGATCGCCTGCGCGCCGGACCGCTATCTGCACCGCCTCGACCCGCGACATCTGCCCGGCGCCGACGCCGACCGCGGCCCCGTCGTTGAAGAGGACGATCGCGTTCGACTTGACATGCTTCACGGCGGTCCACGCATAACCAAGCTGCTCCCACTCAGCCTCGGTCGGAGCGCGCCGGGTCACCACCGAGGCGGTGGATCGATCGAAGCCCATGCGGTCCCATTCCTGCACGAGAAAACCCCCGGGCACCGAGCGCACGTCATAGTCGAGCAGCCCCGCGCGAGGCGGCTCGGCGGCGAGCACGATCATGGTCTTGCGGCGCGCGAGCACGTCCTTGGCCTCATCGAGGACCTCGGGCGCGATCACGACGTGCGTGACGATCTGCACGATCTGTTCTGCGGTTGAGCGGTCCAGCGGTCGGTTGACAGCCACGATCCCGCCAAACGCTGAGACCTTGTCGCACTCGTAAGCGATCCTGTATGCCTTGGCGATGTCCTCGGCGACCGCAAGGCCGCACGGGTTCATGTGCTTCACGATCGCAGCAGCCGGCGCCTTGAAATCGCGAACCAGCTGATACGCGGCTGAAGCGTCCTGGATGTTGTTGAAGCCGAGCTCCTTGCCCTGCAGCTGCGCCGCACCGCCCAGGCCGCCTGGATTTGGCCCGAAGCGATAGAACGCCGCCTTCTGGTGGTCGTTCTCGCCGTACTTCAACGGCTGCGTCAGAAGCCCGGCGAAGGAGATCTCGGGTGGAAAACCATCAGTCTCTGTGCCACGCAGGTAGGCGGCGATCCATGAGTCGTACGCCGACGTGTGTGCGAAGGCCTCCGCGGCGAGGCGGCGGCGCATCGCCAGGTCAATGGTCCCTTCGCTCAGGCCGCCCAGCACCTCTGCGTAGTGCTCCGGCCTGACGATGACGACGACGGACTCGTGGTTCTTGGCCGCGGCGCGAATCATCGCGGGGCCGCCGATGTCGATCTGCTCGATCGCCTCCTCGAACGTCACACCGTCGCGCGAGACCGTCTCGACGAACGGATACAGGTTGCAGCAGACGAGGTCGATCTCTTGCAGTCCGTGGCTTTCAAGCGCTTCCATGTGCTCGGGCTTGTCGCGCCGAGCCAGGATGCCCGCGTGCACGCCAGGGTGGAGCGTCTTGATCCGCCCGTCCATCATCTCGGGAAAACCTGTCAGGTCACTTACCGGATGGGCGTCGACCGCAGCATCCTGGATCGCTTTGAGCGTGCTGCCGGTGGCGAAAAGCTCGTAGCCAAGGCGCTGCAGGCCCCGCGCAAATGCGGTGAGGCCTCCCTTGTCGCTAACCGACAGTAGGGCTTTGGGCAAGTCTCGCCTCCATCAGCCGGATTGCCTGCGGAAGGATCCGGTGCTCGGCCTCGTGCACTCGCTGCCGCAACGTCTCAACCGTATCCCCTTCCACGATGGGAACGGCCTCCTGGACGAGGATGGGGCCCGCATCGAGGTTGGCCGTGACGATGTGGACGGTCGCGCCGGTAACCTTCGCCCCACTCTCCAGCGCTCGCTCCACGGCGTCCATGCCGCCTCCGAATTCAGGCAGCAACGACGGATGGACGTTGATGATCCGATCTCCGAAAGCGTCGAGAAAAGCCTGCGAGTGAACGCGATCGTAGCCCGCGTCGACCACGAGCTCGACGCCGTGGCCCCGGAAAAAGTCACGCATCGCAGCGTCGCGCTCCTCCACCGAGCCGAAGCCTCTTTGCGACAGCTCCCCCAGGGGGATGTCCCTTTCACGTGCGAACGACGCCGCACCGCAGGACGGGCGGTTGGTCGCCACCGCCACCACGTCGAACCCGCTCTCGACCAGCTTGCGCAAGTTCGATCCCTTGCCGGAGGCGGCGACTCCGATCTTCAGGGTCAGCGGATGACCACGCGGTCCGGACCGGAGTGGCGGACCACCTCGCCGACCACCATGGCGCCGGGGGGCATGTCGGACGGATCGACGACCAGGATCATGCCCAGGCCCATGTTGAACGTTCCGTACATCTCGTCGTCAGTGATCTGGCCGCGTTTGCGAATCAGCTCGAAGATCGGCGGCACCTCCCACGCGGACTTGTTGAGACGCGCGCCGAGCCGGTCGGGCAGGCACCGCGGCAGGTTGCCGAGAATCCCTCCACCTGTGATGTGCGCGGCGCCTTTCCAACGGATGCGGCCGAGGTCCTCGAGGTACGAGCGGTGCGGCTCGAGCAGCACGTGGGCGAGCGTGTGGCCGGGCTCGTCGAAGGCCTCGTGCAGCGGAACGTCTTCCAGGACCTTGCGCACCAGCGAGTAGCCGTTGGTGTGTAGGCCGCTCGACGGAAGACCGATGAGCAGGTCGCCCGCTTTGATGCGCGCCGGGTCGGGGTTCCGACCCGCCTCAACCAGGCCGACGATGAACCCGGCGAGATCGTAGTCGCCGAGCGCGTACATCCCCGGCATCTCCGCCGTCTCTCCACCCAGCAGCGCGCATCCGGCGTCGCGGCAAGCCTGGGTCATGCCTTCGACCAGCTGCGTAAGAACGTCCGGGTCGAGGCGGCCGGTGGCGAAATAGTCGAGGAAGAACAGGGGCCGAGCGCTAGCCGTGGCGATGTCGTTCACACAATGGTTGACGATGTCGATCCCGATGCCGCGATGCGATCCCGCCGCGATGGCGATCTTGATCTTCGTCCCCACGCCGTCGGCGCTCGACGCGAGATGTCCGCCGCCGGGCAACGCGTACAAGCCGGCGAAGGGCCCGACGCCGACGGCCACTTCCTTGCCGTGCGTGGCGGCGATCAGGGGCTTGACCCGCTCCAGCACCCGCTCGTAAGCCTCGATGTCGACGCCCGCCGCGGCGTACGACAGGCCCTCTGCTTTCATCAGCTGACGAGCTGGGGCGAAGGAGGGCCGGGAACGTGGTCGGACTTGAGCGGGAGCTCGAACTGCATCTTGTCCATCTCGAGCTGCTGCGGCACCGGCACGGGATACGAGCCGTCGAAGCAGGCGCGGCAGAACTCCTGCGAGGTGCCGCGGCCGATGGCCCGCATCAAGCCCGGGATGGAAAGGTACTGCAGGCTGTCGGCCCCGATCCATTCACGCACCTGTTCCACTGAGCGCCCGGACGCGATCAGCTCCTTGGTCGAACCGATGTCGACGCCCATGAAGCATGGGAAGCGCATCGGCGGGCTCGAGATCCGCATGTGGATCTCGCTCGCGCCCGCGGCTCTCAGCCGCTCGATGATCCGCCGCGATGTCGTGCCGCGGACGATGGAGTCGTCGACCGCGATGATCCGCTTGCCCCTGATCGACCGGGGCAGCGGGTTGAGCTTCAACATCACACCCGCTTCGCGAAGCGACTGATCCGGCTGGATGAAGGTTCGGTTGATGTAGCGGCTCTTCATCATTGCCTCGCGGAAGGGAATGCCGGCCGCTTCCGCGTAGCCGATGGCGGCCGGCGTGCCCGAATCGGGAAACGCGACCACCATATCCGCCTCGACCGGCGCTTCCTTGGCCAGCTCGTGACCCATCCGGATGCGCGCATCCTCGAGCTCGCAGTTCTTGAGGATTGAGTCAGGCCGAGCGAAGTAGATGAACTCGAAGACGCACATCGCATGCTTGCTCGAGGTCTGGAACATGACGCTTTTGACGCCGTGCTCGTCCATCAGCACCATCTCACCAGGCTGGACCTCACGGACGAAGTTGGCGTGCACCGTGTCGAGCGCGCAGGTCTCCGACGCGATCACGTGAGCGGGCTGACCCGGAAGCGGGATGAACCCGATGCACAGCGGCCGGAATCCGTACGGGTCGCGCAGCGCGATGAGCTGGGTAGGTGTGATGATGCCGCACGAGTAAGCCCCGACGACGCGAGCGAATGTCTTGCGGATCACGTCCTCCCACGTGCGGCCGTGTGTGTGCTCGATGAGTCGGGCCATCACCTCGGTGTCGAGCCCCGTGTCAAATGTCGCGCCCTCCTCTTCGAGCTGCTTGCGCAGGGAATCGGAGTTCAGGAGGTTTCCGTTATGCGCGATGGCGCCGGGGCCGAGTGTCGGGTGATGGAAGGGCAGAGGGTGCGCGTTCTCGGCCCGGCTCGAGCCGGTCGTTGAGTACCGAGTGTGCCCGAGGGCCAGGATCGAGCCCTCGCCCATGTCCTTGATCTGCGCCGCGCTGAACACCTGAGCCACGAGGCCCATGTCGCGGTGCACGCGCACGTTGGTGCCGTCGGAGACGGCGATGCCCGCCGACTCCTGGCCCCGATGCTGGAGCGAGAAAAGCCCGAAGTAGGTGAGGTTCGCGACATCGACTCCCTGCTTCGCGCAGATCCCGAAAACCCCACACACTGTTAGACCAAGGCTCCTTCCCAAGCTTGACGCATCTCCTCGAGCGAGAGCCGAAACTGGCCCTCGAACTCGATCGAGTCACCGCCAGCGAGTCCAAGCAGCGAGATCTCGACGTGATGCCGGCGAGCAAGAGACTGCAGCTCAGGCATCGCGCGTGAAGGCAGGCTGATGATGAAGCGGCTCGGGGACTCGCCAAAGAATGCGGCGTCCATGCGCAGCGGAAATTCCGGGCGGAGCCCGGGGCAGCGCACACCGATCCCGCCCAGCATGCAGGACTCGGCCAGCGCCACGAGCATGCCTCCCTCGGCGCAGTCATGGGCCGAATGCAACAGTCCGTTTTCGGCTGCGGTGAGCACCAACCGTTGAACCGCGCGCTCGCGTGTGAGGTCGAGCGCCGGCGGACGGCCGGCGACCATTTCGTGCTCCAGCATCAGGTACTCGCTTCCGCCCAGGTCGTTGTGGCTGGATCCCACGAGCATCACGAAATCGCCCTCGGCGCGAAGGCCGGCGCCGAGGCGCTTGTTGTAATCGGCGATCAGGCCGACCATACCAACCACTGGCGTTGGATAGATCGCCGATTCTCCGGAGGAGTCGTTGTAGAGGCTGACGTTTCCGCTGACGATCGGTAGGTCGAACGCGCGACACGCATGCGCGAGCCCCGCGATTGTCTCCTCCATCTCCCAGTAGACCTCCGGCCGGTCGGGATTGGCGAAGTTCAGGCAGTCGGTGACGGCCAGGGGATGCGCGCCGGTGGCGACGATGTTGCGCGCGGCCTCGGCCACCGCAAGCTGGGCGCCGAGGTGAGGGTCCAGGTGGCAGTAGCGCGAGTTGCAGTCGGTGGTGACCGCCAGCCCGAACTTAGTGCCCTTGACCCTCAGCATCGCCGCGTCGCCGCCCGGCGGTACGACTGTCGCGTCGCCGACCATATGGTCGTAGCGCCGGAAGATCCCCCTCCGGCTCGTGAGGTTCGGGGTCGCCAGGAGGCGCAGCAGGGTGGCGCCGGGGTCGACCAGCGGCGGCATGGCGTCCATGTCAATGCCGGGCGGCTGCTCGGGGGCGACGCCAACCAGGCGCCGCATCGGCGCGCCGTCGGTCAGCAGCCCGATGGGAAGCCGCGCCACCTCCTTGGCTCCATCGACGACGGTCAGGTAGCCGTCGTCGGTGACATGGCCGATCACAGCTGACGTGAGATCCCAGGCTTCGAAGATGGCCTCGACCTCTTTTTCACGGCCTCGCTCGACCACGACGAGCATCCGCTCCTGGGACTCCGACAGCATCACGTCGTAAGGGCTCATGCCGCGCTCGCGCCTCGGCACGTGTGCGACGTCGATTCGGGCGCCGGCCGCGGGAACGCGTCCCGCGCATTCGGCCACCGATGAGGTCAGACCGGCCGCGCCGAGGTCCTGGATAGCAACCACAGCGTCCGTGTGTGCGAGTTCCATGCAAGCCTCGAGCAGGCATTTTTCGAGGAATGGATTGCCCACCTGGACCGCCGGTCTTCGCTCCGAGCTGGTCTCGTCCAGCTCCAGCGACGCAAACGATGCACCGTGGATCCCGTCGCGACCGGTGTCGGCGCCGACGAGCATGAGGCTGTTGCCGGTGCCCTCCGCGCGCGCCCGCATCAGGCGGTCGACGCGCACCAGGCCAACGCACATCGCATTGACGAGCGGGTTGTTCGCGTAGGACTCGTCGAAATACACCTCGCCGCCGACGGTCGGGATGCCGATGCAGTTTCCATAGCCGCCGATGCCCGCGACCACACCTTCGACGTGGCGGCTCGAAGCCGGCAGCGGGCCGAAGCGCAGCGAGTCGAGCAGCGCGATCGGCCGCGCGCCCATCGCGAT
>DATHDR010000029.1:0-9701 GCA_035318965.1 Verrucomicrobiia bacterium
CGCCTGGTGCATGAAGATGGTGAGGCCCGACCCGGCGGAAACAGTCAGCAGCGCTCCCACCACCACGCGGCGGACCCCGAAGCGCTCCATCAAACCTCCGGCAAAAGGAGCGAAGAGGCCGAAGAGGAGGAGGTTGATGGAGACCGCCACCGAGATGGTCGCCCGCGACCAGCCGAACTCGTGCTCGAGCGGGACGATCAGGACTCCGGGCGTTGACCGGAAGCCGGCCGCCGCCAGCAGCGTGAACCATGTGACGGCGGCCACGACCCAGCCGTAGTGGAGGCGCTTCACGCGGTTATTGTGAAGTTGAGTGGAAGCATTCGAGATTCCCCAACTCGATCCCCAGCCTCGCGATTCCGAAGGTCATGGCTACATCGACTTTTTTGCTTCGGAAAAGCTGAGCGTTGGTTTGTCCGTCTGGCCGCGCGAGACGCCCGACCGCCAGCGACCGCATGCCGAGGATGAGGTCTACTACGTGATCGGCGGACACGGCACGATTCGGGTCGCCGATGAGGATCGGCCGGTCAAACCCGGCAGCCTTGTCTTCGTGCCTGCGGGAGTCGAGCACCGATTCCACAGCATCGAGGAAGACCTGCGCGTGTTGGTCTTCTGGGCGCCGCCGCATGCGCCCGCGCGCTAGAGCTGCTTCTGGTAACAGACGCTCGTCGGCGATGTCGCGTACTCGCCCCAGATGTACGTTTAGAGACCGATGGGCGCGTTCTCGGAGGAAGAGGTCGCTTACATGACTGGCGAGCGCAGGCTGGCGCGCATCGCCACAGTCGGTGCCGGCGGCATGCCGCACGTGGTCCCCGTCGGCTGGACGTACAACCGCGTGCTCGACACGATCGACGTCGGCGGGCGCAACTTCGCGGCCAGCAAGAAATTTCGCGACGTCGCACGCAGCGGCCGCGCCGCCATCGTCATCGACGACGTAGTGCCACCCTGGCAGCCTCGAGGCATCGAGGTGCGCGGCCGCGCCGAAGCGTTGAACAACGTGCCGCCGATGATCCGTATCCACCCCGACCGCGTCCGTTCCTGGGGTCTCAAACCGAAGGCCGCTGACTAGGCGAGGTTCAGACCGACCGCGAACGCCGCGCCGTAGCCGGCGCTCGTCGGTGTGAGCGCGGCGAGCAGCATCGCACCGCTGTTGTTGTTCGACGTGTAGACCATGTCGTTCTGGTTCCTCGTGTCGCGGGTGCCCCGAGAGCTGTAAGGGGCCAGCTTGTAGACGGCATCGGTGACGGTGTCGTCGAAGAACAGCTGTGATGTGAACTCGTAAGTCTTCGAGCCACCGGCGAAAGTCCGAATCTTGAAATGGACGTGAACCGCGCGACCTCCATACCAGCCGGGATAGATGGTCGTGAACTTTGCGACACCTGCGGAGTCCGTCACCTGGTAGCCGCGCAGGAATTTCTTGCCGACCGAGTTGTTGGCGGCGACGTCCGAGTAAACGCCTCCTGCGTCGCAGTGCCACACATCCACCTGCGCGCCGCTCAACGCGGTGCAGCCGCCGGAACCGACGCGCGCGACAGTGAACGTTACGGTTAGCGGCACACCCGGCCGAGCTGCCCCATCGGTCGGGTTGATGGTTATGTCGGACCGGTTGAGACGCTCGTCGACGAAATACGGCCCTTCGGTTTCCGTGGGGGTGACTACGCACGCGGGCGTCGCGACCGCAGTCGCCGATGCTGTCGGCGAGGGCGAGGGCGAGGAAGTCGCACCGGTCTGGTTGCGGCCCGTGCAAGCGGCGACCACTGCCCCGGCGACGACAGTCAGGCTTCCGAGCAACAGCTTGCGCCGCGACATCACCGATTCCAGGAGGGGCTTCATCACCAGCTAACTTTGGCGCGCAGGCTTGGAGGCCGCTGGGAGATCGCTGGGTACCGTCTGCGAAACGAGCCCTGCGGCATGTTGGCCTCGCCGGTTTGCTGGCGCTTGTTGTGCCCTGGCGGGTGCTGGTCGCAATATCTGTGTGCTTAGACATGGAGGCAATCGAGCGCACAGCTGCGGTGCGCATTGGCGTCCGTCTCGAAGTCATCACCGTCGTCTGGATGGCCTTCGAAGCGGTGCTCGCGATTGGCGCAGGCATCGCGGCCCGCAGCGTGTTGCTGACAGCGTTCGGTTTCGACAGCGTCATCGAGCTGCTCAGCGGGGTGACCCTTCTGTGGTGGCTCGCAGCCGAAGCCCGCGGCGCCCCCACGAAACGTCTAGATCGAATGGAGCGCCGTGCGACGCAGGTCTCCGCGGTGCTGCTCGTGCTCCTTTGCACATACCTGGTGTTTGTCGGCGTGGGCGGCCTCGTCTTGAGGCTGCACCCGGAAGGGTCGGTGCTGGGTGTGGCAGTGTCTGCCACCGCCGTCCTTGTGATGCCGATCCTGGCCTGGCGCAAGCACGTCGCCAACGTCGCCATCAAAAGCGCGGCGCTTAGGGCAGACATCGCCGAGACGGTGACCTGTGCCTACATGGCCGCGGCGACGCTGGCCGGCACCGCCCTGAACCTCATCGCCGGCTGGTGGTGGGCGGAGTACGCGGCGGCCCTTGCCCTGCTGGTGTTCATCGTCATCGAGACCCGTGAAGCGCTCGAAGCTGCGCGCGGGTGACGCACGATTGCAGATCTCAACTTAGCTCACCTTTGAGTGAGGACCGGCGAGACCAGATGGTCACGCCGAGGCGCACGTTGCGAAATACCTCTTCGCTGACAAGAAAGCCGGCGAAGATCAGCAGCACGCCAAGGAACTCGCCCAGGAAAAACGACCAAGTGACGCCGAACCGGTTGAGCCCGCTGGTCACGCCCGGGATGAAGGCGCCGGCGGCGATCAGGATCGTGGCGGGCACCCGCGAGTTGAGCTTGCCACGCACGAGCTCGGGCGCGGCGACCGGCAGGGAGGCCACGAGGTTCACCGCGACCGCGGTCGCCCCGTACAGCTGAGCCACGACAGGAACTCTCACCTTGGCACGCAGCAGTTTCCGCTTCGGCATGTAGATGTACGCCGAGAAGATCGCGCCAAAGACCAGGCACAGCGCGCCCGCGATGTTGAACGGTCCGGTCAGGACCCGGACGTAACCGGGAAATGCTGAACCGACAGGCACATGAGTGTTGGGGTCGAGCGCCCAACCCGGGGCGGCGAGCGGTGCGCTGAACGTCAGGTAAGCGGCTGCGATCGAGCCGATGACCAGCACGGCCATCGCGATGTGCGCGGCCAGCGGGCGGCGAAACGCGGTCGCGGCGATGATGGCGACACCGCCGACCAGGGCGACCAGGAACGCCACAGTGCCGGCAGTCCCCGACCCTGGGTAAAGAGGAGTGCTCGTGCCGCGAGCGGTCGCGTGGGTGAAGAGCAGCGACAGCGCGCCGCCGATGAGGACCGTCGCACCCGCGAAATAGCCGAACCGCGTCTTCCGCAAAAGGTAGATCGACCCGGCGCCCAGGTAGGCCGCGACGAAGAAAGCTCCGATCAGATACCACGTGCGATAGAGCGGTTCGCTCCAGCCGAATGCGCTGCCGGCAAACTCGCAACCCGCGCTGATGCCGTACCAGAGGAGCCCGATCGCCCACACGAGCTGAAAGCTGTGCCGTCGCTGCAACCACTGATCGAAGACCATCGCCGCGAAAACAAAGCTCAGCACCGACGAGCCAAGCGGCAACACCACGTTCAACACGTTCACTCCCCAACCCTCCCAAAAGACTCGACCATCACCACCCGCACCTCATCTCAGGAGTCCATTTTCTGTCGGTGTCGCCCAGGCAGGAGACGAGCAATCGCATCGTGGGCTGTCGATTTACCGAGGTTGGCTCTGGATCGCGCGGTCGCCGACCTCGAGCGCGGAATCGAGGATCTCGAAGCCCTCATCCAGCTGAGCCTCCGTGATGCAGAGAGGTGGGATGGTCATGATCGTGTTCCAGCGAACGAAGGTGTACAGCCCCGCCTCGAGCAGGGCTTGCCCGATCGCCTTCATCTCCGGCGATGTGCCGTTGAAGGGCGCGAGCGGCTCCATCGTGCGCCGGTCCCGGACGAGCTCGATCGCGCCGAAAAGTCCGATCGACCGCGTGGCGCCGACACAGGGGTGCCGCTCCTGGAGCTTCTTGTGATGTCTTTGGAGTACCGCGCCCATCCGCGCTGAGTTGCCGACCATGTCGTCCTCTTCGTAGGCCTGGATCGCGCCGAGCGCCGCGGCGCAGGCGAGCGGGTGACTGTTGTAGGTCAGCCCGCCGTAGAACACATGGTCGTCGAAGTACGCAGCCACCTCGGGCCGCATGCCCACAGCGCCCAGCGGCACGTAGCTGCTGGTCAGGCCTTTGGCCAGGGTGATCAGGTCTGGCACGACGCCCCAGTGATCGACGGCGAACCACTTGCCAGTCCGCCCGAACCCGGTCATCACCTCGTCGCAGATCATCATGATGCCGAAGCGGTCGCACAGCTCGCGTACACCTTGGAGGTACCCGTCTGGCGGGATCAGGATGCCGTTGGTGCCGGTGATCGGCTCGAGGATGAACGCGGCGATTGTCTGCGGACCTTCAAGCTGGATCGTCTCCTCGAGCTGGGCGAGGGCAACCTCGGCCGAGTCTGTCCCGCGCTGGATGCCGTGGTAGGGGTCCATCACGTGGACGACGCCGGTCGCAAACTCGTTGGGCCAGCGGCGTGGGTCGCCGGTCGCCTGCACCGAGGTCCCGGTCGAGCCGTGATAGGAGCGATACCGCGCGAGGATCTTGGGCCGGCCCGTGACTGTGCGAGCGATCTTGATCGCGTTCTCGTTCGCGTCCGCGCCGCCAAGCGTGAACAGGACCTTGTCGATGTCACCCGGCAGCAGCTCGGCCAGCTTGCGGCCAAGCCGGGCGCGGGGCTCGTGGGCCATGAAAGGGCTGATGTAGGGGAGCTGCTCCGCCTGCTCCTTGATCGCGTCGATGATCCGGCGGTCGCCGTGGCCGGCGTTGACGCACATCAGCTGGCTGTTGAAGTCGATGAACCGCTTGCCGTCGACGGTGTGGAAGTAGACGCCCTTCGCGCTCTCGACCGCCATCGGCTTCAGGCCCGCCTGGGCCGACCAGTCATAGAGCGTGTGGCGCACGCAGAGCTCGGAGATCTCCTCCGCAGTGAGCGCCTTGACCGTTTCCATCGCCATGTCAGTTGTGATCGTAGCGCCGCCTGCGGTGGTTGTTTGACAACGCAACCAGCCGGTGCTATACCGGCGCTCGCGTCGTTTTGTCTTGTGCTTGGGGAGGTCTGACGATGTTTCCAGCCGCCTTCGACTACAGCGCTCCATCCAGCCTGGCCGAAGCTCTGTCCATCCTCAAGGAGCGGGGTGATGACGCCAAGGTGATGGCGGGCGGCCAGAGCCTGATCCCCTTGCTCAAGCTGCGATTCTCCCAACCGGCGCTGGTGGTCGACATCGGACGCCTCCCCGGGTTGGCGGAGATCAAGCGCGACGACGGCCATGTGCGGATAGGCGCGCTCGTCCGGCACGTCGATGTGGAACGGAGCAAGGAGCTGGCAAAGCTTCTCCCGCTGATGGTCGAGGCCGTCCACTGGATCGCCGACCCGCTCGTCAGGAACCGCGGAACGGTGGTCGGGTCGGTCTGCCACGCGGACCCCTCCGGCGACTGGGGCTCGATCATGCTCGCGCTGAACGCGGAGCTCGTGGCCCAATCGAGCTCAGGGGAGCGTGTCATCCCCCTCGATGGCTTCTTCCAGGGACCGTTCACCACGAGCCTGCGCCCTGACGAGGTGGCGACCGCGATCCGGATCCCCCTGCCCACCGGCCATGCTGGCGGGTCGTATCACAAGCTCGAGCGGAAAGTGGGGGACTTCGCCACCGTCGCTGTTTCGGTGCAGGTCGAGCTAGATGGCCGCAAGGCCAAGTCGGCCGGCATCGGCCTGACGTCCGTCGGCGCCACGAACATCAAGGCGAAGGAGGCGGAAAAGGCCCTCATCGGCCACGAGTTGAGCGACAACGTGATCGCCGAGGCGGCGCGGCTCGCGGCGGCGGCCGCGGAGCCGAAGGACGACATCCGCGGTACCGCCGCATATAAGAAGGACATGGTTCGGGTCTTCGTGCAGCGCGGCCTCAAAGCAGCCCTCGCTCGAGCCCAGGAGGTGAAGGCGTGAAGGTGACGATGCGCGTCAACGGAGCCGAGCGAAGCGCTGACGTCGAGCCCCGAGTCCTGCTGGTCGACTTCCTCCGCTCAAACCTGCTGCTCACCGGCACCCATGTCGGCTGCGACACGACCAGCTGTGGGGCATGCACGGTGCTGCTGGATGGCGACCCGGTCAAGTCGTGCACCCTGCTCGCCGTCCAGGTCGCGGGGGGAGAGATCAAGACGGTCGAGGGCCTGGCGAACGGTGCGGCGCTTGCGCCCATCCAGGTCGGCTTCCACGAGGAGCACGGCCTGCAGTGCGGGTTCTGCACCCCGGGCATGATGCTTGTCACGTCCGCGCTGCTGGAGCGCAACCCGAATCCAAGCGATGACGAGATCCGCTGGGCGATCAGCGGCAACATCTGTCGCTGCACCGGCTACATGAACATCGTCAAGGCGGTGAAGCACGCGGCGCAGATTCAGTCCCAAAGCGCCAAGGCCCGAGAGCAGGCAGCAGTGGCCGGAGGTGGGGAATGAGCTCCACGATGCACATGCACGGCGGCATCGGTGAGTCGATCAAGCGCAAGGAGGATGCGCGCTTCCTTCGCGGCAAGGGCAACTACCTCGACGACTTCGTGCTGCCCAACATGCTGCACATGGCGATCCTGCGCAGCCCCCACGCGCACGCGCGCATCAAGTCGATCGACACGGCCGCGGCGTCCGCCAAGCCCGGCGTGATCGCGGTCGTCACCGGCGAGCTCATGGCACAGCACAAGCTGGCCTGGATGCCCACGCTCAGCGGCGACACGCAGGCGGTCCTCGCGACGGACAAGGTCCGCTTCCAGGGCCAGGAGGTCGCGGCCGTCGTCGCCGAGACCAAATACCAGGCTGAGGACGCGCGGGATGCGATCGAGGTCGATTACGACATCCTGCCCGCGGTGACGAGCCCCGACGGCGCAAAAGCCGAGGGCGCCGCCCTCATCCGGGATGAGAAGGAGGGCCAGAAGGACAACCACATCTATCACTGGGAGTCCGGCGACAAGGCCCGCACCCAGGCCGCCTTCGCCAAAGCGGACAAGGTCGTCAGGCTGCACACCTTCTATCCGCGCTGCCATCCCGCGCCGCTCGAGACCTGCGGATGCATCGCAGACGTCAACGGCGTGACCGGCAAGGCCACGATCTACATGACGAGCCAGGCTCCCCACGCGATCCGCACGGTGTTCGCGCTCGTCACGGGCCTGCCCGAGCAGCAGATCCGCATCATCTCCCCGGACATCGGAGGCGGATTCGGCAACAAGGTGCCTGTCTATCCCGGCTACGTGGTGGCGACGGCCGCGAGCCTGCTGCTCGGCCGGCCGGTGAAGTGGGTCGAGGACCGCACCGAGAACCTCATCTCGACGGGCTTCGCGCGTGACTATCACATGACGGGCGACCTCGCGGTCGACAAGAACGGCAAGATGCTCGCACTGCGCGTGCACCTCGACAGCGACAACGGCGCCTTCTTCTCGGATGCGCAGCCATCCAAGTTCAAGGCCGGGTTGTTCCACATCGTCACCGGCTCGTATGACATCCCGACCGCGCACGTCACGGCAGACGGCTACTACACGAACAAAGCGCCGGGTGGTGTGGCTTATCGCTGCTCGTTCCGCGTGACGGAGGCGAGCTACCTGATCGAGCGCCTGGTCACCAACGCCGCCCTCGAGCTCGGCATTGACCAGGCTGAGTTCCGCAAGCAGAACTTCATCCAGCCCGAGCAGTTTCCGTACACGTCGGCGACCGGCTGGGTGTACGACAGCGGCGACTACCCCAAGGCGATGGATGTCGCGCTCAAGCAGCTCGGATATGAGGAGCTGAAGAAGGACGTCGAGGCGCGCAGGAAGAAGGGCGAGGTGACCGGTATCGGCATCGCCAGCTTCACCGAGGTCGTGGGCGCGGGACATGGAGCGGAGTTCGACATCCTCGGCCTCAGGATGTTCGACAGCGCAGAGCTCCGCGTGCATCCAACCGGAAAGGCGATCCTGCGGATGGGCGTCAAGTCGCAGGGCCAGGGCCACGAAACGACCTTCGCGCAGATCGTGGCCGAGGAGCTCGGCATCCCGGCGCAGGACGTCCTCGTCGAGGAGGGCGACACAGACACGGCGCCCTACGGCCTGGGCACATACGCCTCACGAAGCACACCGGTCGCGGGCGCCGCGACCGCGATGGTCAGCCGGCAGCTCCGCGAGAAGGCGCGCAAGCTCGCGGCGCACCTGCTGGAGGCGGATGAAGAAGACCTGGTATGGGAGCGTGGGAAGTTCTACGTCAAGGGTTCGCCCGAGCGGTCCAAGACCATCCAGGAAGCGGCCTTCGCCGCGTACACCAACCTTCCGGAGGGCATGCAAGCCGGGCTCGAAGGAGTGCACTACTACGACCCGCCCAACATGACCTACCCGTTCGGCACCTATGCGGTGGTCGTCGACATCGACAAGGGCACGGGCCAGGTCAAGGTGAAAAGGATGGTTGCGGTCGACGACTGCGGTGTTCGCATCAACCCGATGATCGTCGAGGGCCAGATTCAGGGCGGCCTCACCGAAGGCTTCGGCATCGCGTTCATGGAGCTCATCACGTTCGATGCGGAGGGCAACTGCATCGGCTCCAACTTCATGGACTACCTCATCCCGACCGCGTGGGAAACGCCCAAGTTCGAGATCGGCCAGACCGTCACACCATCACCTCACCATCCGCTTGGCGCCAAGGGCGTCGGCGAGTCGGCGACGGTTGGGTCGCCGGCGGCCTTCGTCAACGCCGTGATCGACGCGCTCTCGCCCTACGGCATCACCAACATCGACATGCCGGTGACCTCCGACAAGGTCTGGGCGGCTCTACGATCAAAAGGGGTGACCGAATAGCCGACGACGTACTGGAACTACTGCGTGAGTACGCGGCCGATGGCACGCCCTGCGTGTTGGCCACCGTCGTGCGCGTCGAACCGCCGACCTCGGCCCGCCCAGGGGACAAGGCAGTCATCACCGCGGACGGCCGGTTGCGGGGGTGGATCGGGGGCAGCTGCTCGGAGCCAGTTGTGCGGCGCGAGGCCTTGCGCGCGCTTGCCGAGGGAACGCCGCAGCTGGTCAGGATTGTGGCTGCCGAGGAGGTCAGGCAGACACGCAAAAGGGGCGAGCTCATGGTCGCCACCACTTGTCCGAGCGGTGGTTCGCTCGACATTTTCATAGAGCCGCGAGTGCCACGCCCCCTGCTGCTCGTCTTCGGCGACACCCCCGTCGCGCATACGATGGCCAGGCTCGGCGAGCTGACAGGCTTTCGCAGCCGAATCGTGACGCAGGCCGATCTTGCTACCACGTCGGTGCCGCTCAGTGATGCCTGGGCAGTGGTCGCCACGATGGGCCACTACGACGAGGACGCACTCGAGGTGGCCCTCGCGCATCCGGATCTGGATGTCAGCTTGATCGCCAGTATGCGGCGTGCCACAGCAGTGCGCGCGGCGCTGATGGCGCGCGGACTGGACGAGCGCGCACTGTCGCGGCTGAGGACGCCGGCGGGCAAGGTGCGAGGCGTTACGCAGGAGGAGATCGCCCTGCTCGCGCTGGCCGAGGTTGTCATCGCGCGCCAGAAACGAGCTCGCAACCAC
>DATHDR010000030.1:0-5191 GCA_035318965.1 Verrucomicrobiia bacterium
CTCAAGATCCCTGTGACCATGTACATGATGCCGATCAGCTTGTGATCGGTTGTCGTCAGCCAGATGCTGATCGGCCTGAAGAAAGTGTCGTCGTAGGCCTTCGGGCGTGGCAGAACTGTGGTCGCAGCCATGATTTCTATCCTAACCCGGGGACGCCGAAGGGCTTGCCGCGGCCGGTGATCCAGAAGGGGACGGTGAGGGAGACGGGGATGGAGAAGCCTTCTGCGACGCGACCTGCTTCTGCATCCACTGGTCGTAGTCGGACTGGCTCATCGCCTGCACGATGATCTGCATGGTGCCGTGGCCAACCCCACAGAGCTCGGCGCACTCACCGCGCCATGAGCCGACCTGGTTGATCTTCAACCAGGAGAAGTTGTCGTAACCCGGCACCGCATCTGTCTTGCCTGAGATGGCGGGCACCCACCACGAGTGGATCACGTCGGTGCCCTGGAACTGCAGCTTGACAAGCGTGTTGACCGGCACAACGAACGGTGGCACATCGCCGGCCAGGGTGCCCTCCTGGTGGATGACAACCCCGTTGCCGTAGTCGTAGTTCCAACCAAACTGGTGACCGCTGACGACTACCAGCATCTGTTGGTTCGAGATCGGTTGGAAGTCCTTCTGCAGCTCGACAAAGCTGTAACCCGCGATGGCGAGCACCACCACCAATGGTGCGAGGGTCCAGGCCACCTCGAGCCCAGTGTGGCCGTGGATCTGCGGCGGAACGTAGCCGGCCGGCTGGCGCGAGCGCCTGTACCGGAGCACGACCCAGAGCAGCGCCACCTCGACGCCGATGAAGATGACGATAGCCGGGATCGAGATCCCGACATAGAGGTTGTAGATGCCCTGGCCGTTGGGTGAGACCGGCGTAGGAAAGATGGGCGAGATACCGCCCAGGCCGTCGCACGAGCTGAGCAGGAACGCAGCAGCCGACAGGCCAAAGAGGGCGCGAGCGCGTGCCGCCACGGCCTGAAGTATATCGGCGGCTAGAGAGTCGCCTCGGATCCTCTGCCCGCGGTTGACCCAGACGAACGCCCCCTCCAGCCCTTCGGGCCACCTCCCCGGCGAGCGTGGAGGTGAAAGGTCGTCTCGTTGGCGCTGATAGAATCCGAAATCGACTGTGCCGGCAGCTAAGAAGCCTCGATACGTCGACGTGTCGAACCCTGCCCTGGCAGTCGAATGCCCGCGCTGCGGACTGCTGACCGCGCGCTTTGTCGACCACTGCCGCAACTGCGGCTACAAGATATGGCCGTCGAGCGTGATGGCCTCCGCGGCGTTCAAGGCCTGGCAGGCGGCCGACCCAGAACGACGTTCCGAGGTGTCGCGATTCGACATGGATTACCCGGTCCGCATCGACAACACCGTCGACTACGCCGCGCGGGCCCGACAGCTGGGTATCCATCTCTCGCCGAACAGCAACTGGCCGTTTGTAATCAGCTTCGGCGGAGGTTTCCTAGCTTTCGCGGCGATTCCATTCCCGACGACCGTGAGGATCCTGCTCGCCGTGATCGGCGGACTGATCTTCCTTTGGGGAATCATCGGCTGGGTCGTGATCGACGACACCCAGATGTTCCCCACCGAAAGCTCTAATGGCGAGGTGCATCACTGATGGCGGTAGCGACGATGCGCCAGGAGCAGCAGCCTCAGTACCCCGCCATCAAGCCCGGGATGATGGGCATGTACATCTTCCTGGCTTCCGAGGTGATGTTCTTCGGCAGCCTCTTCGCCGTCTACTTCTATCTCTACGGCTCGCATCTCGTGTGGCCGCCGCCGCCGCCGAGCACCAACAACGAGTTCTACGTCAACTGGTGGCCGATCCCGTTCGTCAACACGATCATCCTGCTGTCGAGCGGTGTCACCTGCCACTTCGCGTCCGACGCCATCGCCCAGGACAACCGGCGCCGGTTCTTCATCCTCCAGATCGCGACCATCGTCCTGGGCTTTCTCTTCGAATTCGGGCAGCTGTACGAGTTCATCAACGCCTTCCAACGCGGGCTGAATCTCACGGCGAACACGTTCGCGAGCGCCTTCTTCACCATGACCGGGTTCCACGGCGCCCACGTGCTCGGCGGCCTGATCCTTTTGATCCTGGTCCTCTACCGGGCTTCGAGGGGTCAGTTCTCTTCACGGCATCATGTCGCGGTCGCCGCGGTGACGCTGTACTGGCACTTCGTCGACGTGGTCTGGATCTTCCTGTTCGGGATCCTCTACCTCGGGGTCACTGCGTTCCGATGAAAACGCTGGCTGTGGCCATTGCGGTGGCGGGGCTGATGGCCGCGTGCGGCGGCGGGAGCAGCCCCGATCAGCCGGCCGGCTCGATCAAGGTGACCATGACCGAGTTCGCGTTTGATCCCTCGACGATCAACGCGACGAGCGGCAAGGTGGTGTTCTACCTGGTCAACGCCGGATCGGTCGGGCACGACATGGTCATCCGCGACAGCTCCGGCAACAAGCTCGCCGGCAGCGAGCTCGTCTCGGCCGGCGACCGCTTCATCTTTACCATCGACAACCTCCCGGCAGGGAGGTACAAGATCGTCTGCGACCAGCCGGGCCATGCGGACTCGGGCATGAAAGGGGACCTGACGGTTACCTAGAAGACCTAGCTCGGTGTCGGGCTTGGGCTTGGCGAAGGGCTCGGTGAGGGGCTTGGCGATGGACTGGGGCCAGGCGCGACGCCGAGCAGCTCGACCTGGAAGATGAGAGTCGCGTTGGGCGGGATGATCACGGCCCCGGTCTGCTGATCCGTTTGACCCTGGGCTCCGTATCCGAGGTCCCCCGGGATGATGAGCTTGCGTTTGCCGCCGACTTTCATGCCCGGGATGCCTTCGTCCCATCCGGCGATGACCTGCCCCTGGCCGATCTGGACCGTGAACGCCCCCCGACCTTCCTGCCGGCTGGTGTCAAAGGGCTTCCCCCCGGTGGAGAGCCAGCCGGTGTACTGGACGGTGACGTTGTCGCCGGTCTTGGCCACGTCACCGGTGCCGACTTTGAGGTCGATGTACTTGAGCCCGTCCGGGTATGTGACGACCGGCAGCCCGGTGCCGGCGTTGAAGTCGTCGGTTCCAGGCGATGGGCTTACCGTCGCCAAGGGGGCTGGGCTTTCGTTCGCGATCGGTGCGGCGCTCGCATACGGGTCGGGATATCCGCACGCCGCCACTGCAAGCGCAGCGAGTGGAAAGACGACACCCAGCAGTCTCCTCACGAGGCGCTGATGTCGATCGAAGTCATCGTGTCGCCGACCTGGATCTTGTCGAGCGTTTCCATCCCGGAGTTGACCTGGCCGAAATGGTTGTAGACGCCGCTGGTCTCGAGGAAGGGAGCGTCGCCGATGGTGATGAAGAACTGCGATCCGCTCACACCTGCCGCGCTCGAGGCCATCCCGGCGGTTCCGCGGGGCCACTTCGAGGGATTGTTCTCGTTCGGCAGCTTGTAGGCCGGGCCGCCGGTTCCATTCCCGAGTGGGTCGCCTCCCTGGACGACGAAGCCGGGGACGACGCGGTGAAACGTGAGGTTGTCATAGAAGTGGTTCTGCGCCAGGTAAACGAAGTTGTTCACCGTTTGAGGCGCGATTTTCGAGTCGACGAACGAGATCACGAAGTCGCCGCGTGTGGTGTGCACGGTCGCGGAATATTTCTTGCTTGGGTCGATCACCGTCGGTGGGGGCGTGGTTCGTTGCTCCATGCAGGTGCGTATTTCATTGTCGCAGCCCGAGGGAAGCGAAGTCGTCGGGGTCCCGTCCTCGCAGCCTGCGACGGCGAGCATCAGCAGCGCCAAGGCAAGCCCGCGTTTCACCGGCGAGACATTACAAGGATCGCGCGACTCACGTCCCGTGGGAAGGTCGCCGCGCAGCGCCAGGTGCGGCGAAGCCCTCTGGCTCGCGCGCGCCGAACGCGATCAGCGCGGCGAGAGACAACGCCATTGCGGCGATCACCAGAAGCGCGGCCGGCACGCCTGCGGTCGCAGCCACGCCGCCTCCCACGAGCGGGCCAAAGAAGAACCCGAGCGCGACCGAGCTTGCATTGACACCGAACACGGTGCTCTGCGCCTCGGGCGGAGTTTCGAGCCCGATCATGCTCGCCGTCGCGGGGATGACGACTCCGCTGAACAATCCGTTGAGCGCGATCCCCGCCACGACCAGCGCCACCCACGGTGACACGGCGATCAGCGATACCGACACCGCGACCAGGGCTGCGGCGAGCGCCGTCGTCCGCACGTAGCCGAGCCGTCTCGTCACGGTGGTGTAAAAGATTGCCGCGCCGCTGCTTGCTAGACCGGCCAGGCCGAAGCCGATACCGGTGACCGCCGCCACACTGGTGCTCACCATCTCCAGCAGGCGCAGCACCACGAGCTGCTGGGTGGCCGCGTTGACGAGGTTGATCAAGCCCTGGGCGCCGATGAGGACGCCCAGCGCGCGGTCAGCACCCGGGCGCTGCCTGATCAGGGTGAGCGTTCCCACGCGCGGACCTTCGCGCCGCCGCAGCGGGCCCTCGCGCACGACGAAGAGCACAGGAATGGTTGATAGGAGCAGAAGGACGCCCGCTCCCAAAAACACCAGGCGCAAGCCGAACACAGCGCCGGCGACACCGCCGATGACCGGGCCAATCGCGCCCCCTAGGGCGATTGCCGACGTGACGACACCAAGCGCCCAGCCCACCCGGTTGCGTGGCGTTTCGGCCGCGACCAGCGCGGTCGCCGCCGCCACCGTCCCGCTGGTCAATCCCTGCAGAAAGCGGAGCACCAACAGCTCCTCGGGCGTGTGTGCGAAATAGATCAACCCGACGGTGATCGCGCCGCCCACCATGGACCTGATCAGCATGGGTTTGCGGCCGTACCGATCGCCAAGGACTCCCCAGATCGGGCTGGCGATAGCCAGCGCCAGCCCCGACGCGCTGGCCGTCGCCGCCGTCCACAGGTCAAGGTCTCGGCCCTGTGCGACGCCCAGGTCGTGGTGGATGAAGATCGAGAGGAACGGGAAGGCGAAGCTGAAACCGAAGATGGCCATGAACTCCGCAAACCAGAGCGCCACCAGGTTCCGGCGCCAGTCGATTCCCCCCGGGCCGAGAGGGGGGCTGGTCGCCCGCGGATCAGTGCTCAGCGGTGAGCAGCTCGACGATGCGGTCTGATGTGATCGGCAGTCGGTCGACGACCGCATCCGGATTGCGCTTGCGCAGCGCGTCTTCGACGGCGTTGG
>DATHDR010000031.1:0-3429 GCA_035318965.1 Verrucomicrobiia bacterium
GCTGAGAGGAGTCCTAAATGAGTTTGGGCAGGGGCTAAACCAGGAAATCACAGTTGTGGATCCAAAAACGCCTTTCGGCGCAGGAAATTCAGCGTCTTTGGATCCAAAGATGTGGAATGGCCCGAATTCATTTGGTGGACCCGAGGGGATTCGAACCCCTGACCTTCAGACTGCCAGTCTGACGCGCTCCCAACTGCGCCACGGGCCCACTTAAGCGCCGGCTGAGTAGTTGATGATACCGCCCGCCTTCAGGCCTCCTCTACGATCTCCTCTTGCCGATGGAGATCCGTGAAATCGATCGCGGCCAGCTGAAGGGCGGAGGTTATCTCGTGACGCCAGATGGATCTGGGCCACACCCAGGTGTCGTCGTGATCCACGAGGCGTATGGGCTGAACGACAACATCAAGGAAATCTGCGGGCGGTTCGCCGGGGAGGGTTATGTCGCGCTCGGCATAGATCTCTTCACCGACCGAAATCGCGCCGTGTGCATGGCGCGATACATGGCCGGGATGCTGCTCGGCTCTGTCAACCGCTACGGCATCAGCGACCTGAAGGCTGCCCTCACGTTTCTGGCGAAGAACCGCGACGTGGACGCCAAGCGCATGGGCGCTATCGGCTTCTGCATGGGAGGCAGCTTTGCCATCGCATGGGCCTGCACCGACTCGCGGCTCAAGGCCATCGCTCCCTTTTACGCGGTGAACCCCCGACCACTGGCTCTGGTCAGCCGCCTCTGTCCTGTGGTCGGCTCCTATCCCGGGAAAGATTTCACCGCCAACGCGGGACGATCCCTCGATGACGCGCTCGACAAGCACAACATCAAGCACGACATCAAGATCTATCCCGGCGCCGGCCACTCATTCTTCAACAGCCAGGGCAGGGCATATGACGAGGGGGCGGCGCAGGACTCGTGGGCGCGCGTCATGACGTTTTTCGGCGACGCGATTGGCCGAAAGAAGACCGCCTAGCGCGTCCGCCTGGGCGTCCATCGACGCCCGCGACCCCGGTTGACCCGCGGGCCGGCGCCGTTCGAGTGCGCCTGCATCGGCCGTCCTTCCTGGTAGTGCCAGCTGCCCTCATCGAGCAGCCGCTTGGTGTCAAGCTCGCGAATCTTGGGCGCACCCTCACGGCCCAGCTTCACCCACGCGGGCTCGTCCTCGGGCGTGACGAACGTTAGCGCGCGCCCGAGCTCGCCCATGCGCGCGGTCCGGCCGACCCTGTGGGTCAGCCAGTGTGCCGAGTCGGGAAGCTCGAAGTTCACCACCAGCCCGACATTGTCGACGTCGATGCCACGAGCCGCGACATTCGTGGCGACGAGAATCTGGCTTCGTCCGGCGCGGAACGAGTCCATCGCGCGGTCGCGTGTGAGCTGCGAGAGGTCCCCCTGCAGCTCGACCGAGTTGTGGCCCATCTGGCGCAGGCTGTGGTTGAGCTTCTTCACGCCGTGCTTGGTGCGGCCGAAGATGATCGCGCTGCCTGAATGGCGGCGCAGCAACCGGCTCAATGTCTGCAGCTTCTGCTCACGATCGACGCGGAGCAATCCGTGCTCCAGCAGGTCAGCGTGGTTGGACTCGAGGCGCACCTGCACCGCGTCGTGAGTGTGCTTCTCGACCATCCTGGTCACCCAGGTCGGCATCGTCGCCGAGGCGAGAACAGTCTGCGGCTCATAGGTGAGACCCAGGATCTTCTCGACTGACGGGGCAAATCCCGCGTCGAGCATCTCGTCAGCCTCATCGAGCACCAGGTACTGGATGCGGGAAAGCGAGAGCTTTCCCTGGCCCAACATGTCGATGATGCGCCCGGGGGTGCCGACGACCACATCGACCCCATGCTTCAAAGCAAGCCGCTGCGTGGCGTAGCCGACGCCGCCGTAAAGGACGGTCGTGCGGAGCTCGGTCGAAAGGGTGCGAAGCACCTTCTCGACCTGGAGCGCCAGCTCTCGAGTCGGGGTGACGACCATCGCGCGGGGCCCGGCTCCGCCACGCGGAAGCCTCTCGACTATTGGAATTAGATAGGCAAGCGTCTTGCCAGACCCGGTCTGGGCCTCCATGACGACGTCGCGGCCCGCGAGCAAAGCCGGAATGGCTTCTGCCTGAACCTGCACCGGTTCAGTGATGCCCTGTGCGGACAGGGCAGCAAGTGTGCGCGGGCTAACGCCCGCTTCGGCGAATGATGGCAACGTATTCTCCTGATCCCTCTCTGGGTTCGTATTTAAATCGCGACGATCAGGACACCGTTACCGTTGACGGCGAGAGAGGACCCGAGCGGAGCGGGCCGGCAAGGCCGGCCGAGGCATTCAGTGTACGAGGTCGGCACGCCCGGCGTCTTTCACTCACGATGATCAGGTTCGGATGAACGTCCTCGTCACCGGCGGAACGGGCACGCTCGGACGCCACGTGGTGAGGCTGCTGAGGAACTCCGGACACCGAGCTCGCATCCTCAGCCGCAACCCCCGCGGTCACGTTGACGCCGTCCAGGGCGACCTCACAACCGGCGCGGGGCTCATCAAGGCGCTGGCCGGGATGGATGCCATCATCCATGCCGCCTCGGCGACGACTCAGATCACAAAGCATCGGGCGACCGACGTGGTCGGAACTCGCCGGCTGCTTGCAATGGCGCGCGAAGAGCGTGTGCGGCACGTCGTCTTCGTGTCGATCGTCGGGATGGAGGGCGTCGCCTTTCCCTACTACAGGACCAAGCTCGCGGCCGAAGCTGTAGTGCAGGAGAACATCATCCCGTGGTCGATCCTGCGCGCCACGCAGTTCCACTCGCTCATGGCGACCTTTTTGGGCATGTTCTCGAAATCGCCGATGGTCGCGACCGTGCCGTTCGGATGGCAGTTCCAACCGGTCGACCCGAGCGAGGTGGCAGCCAGGCTCGTCGAGGTCGTGACGCTCGAGCCCGCCGGCCGGCTCCCTGACTTCGGCGGCCCCGAGGTAAGAGACTTCAAGGGAATGGCTGCGTCCTGGCTCAAGGCGCGCAAACTGAACAAGCGATTGATCAACCTGCCCCTGCCTCTCAAGTTCAGCCGCCAGTTCGCCGAAGGCCGCCTGCTCTGCCCTGACCATAAGGACGGCAAGATCACCTTCGAGCAGTATCTGGCAGACAGATACCCCGTATGAGCCGATACGTCGATCGTTTCGGCAAGACCGGATTTGCGGCCATCACGAGCCTCATCTGGGCCTTGCCGATGGCCGCCTGGGCGGGCTCGGCCGACCTCTCGCCCATCGACAAGACGGCCTATCCGTGGATCGCCCTGAGCATTGGAATCGTGATGCTTTTCGTCTGGCTCTTTCTACTCACGCGCCTGGGCCGGATACCGGTGGTGCCGCGCCAGCGACGCCTCGACATCGCTCAGATGTCGACTTCGGAGAAGCGCTGGACGCTGGCGCTCGTAGCCTTCGGCGCCGGGCTCATCGCCTGGCTCAACGC